>JAAZHW010000089.1 GCA_012510515.1 Parcubacteria group bacterium | reverse complement strand
TTACCCCTTTTGTTAATGGAAATGGTTTAATTTTAAAATGGGATCATTTAGGAAAATACGGTTTACTTTTTAGAGTTGAATCAAATAATCAACAACCTAAATTAAGTTTGATTAATAAAGATGCTTTGGTTTTAGCCGAAATACCTAATATTACATTGCCAGATAAATGTGTTTTTGCTAATAATAAGTCATTACTTTATTGTAGTATTTTTGTTAATCCTAATTTTGGGGGCATATGGCCAGATGTTTATTATATGGGTATGTATCCTTTTGATGAAATGATTTACGAGATTAATTTAGAGACCTTAGAAGCGAAATTACTGAATAATAATACTTTTAGAATTAAAGATATTAAAATAAGTAATGATGATAAATTTTTATTCTTTTTTGACGAAAAAACTTATAATTTTTATAGTTTAAGTTTAGAGCCCGAAACAATAAGTAATTCTTTAATTGAATCAACAAATACGTCGTCAGCCGATTATTTAAATAACAATACTTCAAATTCAACGTCTTCTCAATAAATTAAGTTAAAAATTAAAAAATCGCTTCTTTTTGTTGAAGCGATTTTTTAATTTTTGCTCATTTAAATTTATGGATAAGGTTTTATAATCAAACAACGTTCAGGTTCTTCACCAACACTTTCAGTTGTTACATTAGGATTAATAGCTAATTCTAAATGAATGATTCGTCTTTCATAGGCATTCATTGGCGGTAATTTTATAGGATTTTTAGTAACAATAACCTTATGAGCAGTTTCCTTAGCTAATTTTTTTAACCGTTCTTCTTGTTCTTTGTGGTAATTATTTACATCAATATTAATTTTTTTAGGATAATTTAGTTTTTGAGCTACTAAACGAATAAGAATTTCTAAATTTCTTAAAGTGGAGCCATCTTTGCCGATAAAAAATTTTCCATTGTCGGTTTTAATATTTATTAAAACAACCTCGTCGTTTTCAATGGTATCAAATTGAGCATCTTCAATATTAAAAAAGTTTAAAATATTTTTGATAATTTGAACAATTTCTTCCATAGCAATTATTAATTATCTTTAACGGTTTCAATTTTCTCCTCGACCTTTAGATTTTTTTTGATAAACCATTGTTGAGTTATGCTAAATAAAGTAGTAACAGACCAATATAATCCTAAATTGGAAGGCAATCCTAATAAAATGATAAAAGTAATAGCTGGTCCAATAAAAACCATTTGTTTTTGAAAGACATTAACCATTTTTTGAGTAGGGTCAGACATTGTTTGAGAATTTGAAAATGAAGGCAGCGATAATTTAGTGGAAATATATTGTAAAACAGCAGAGATAATAGCTAAAAAAATATTAGGTTTGTTTAAATCAACTATTCCCAAAAACAAAGGATTTATATTTTGAGGAAGATTAACAAAGGAATATAAGTTATTTTGAAGAATTTCTGGACTGAATCCCATTAAAAAAACTCGATAGACAGCTAAAATAATCGGCAATTGAATAAGAGAAATAAAACAACTTCCAAAGGGATTAACTTTATGTTTACTATATAATTCCATTTGAGCTTTAGCTAATTTTTCAGCATCATTTTTATATTCTTTTTGAATTTTTTTAATAGTTGGTTGTAATTGATTAATAATTAGTTGTTGTCTAGTGCTTTTATAAAATAGAGGAGCTAAAATAAGACGAATAATAATTGTTAAAATAATAGTAGCCATTCCAATGTCTGGCCACGGTAAGATGTTATAGATAAAAATTAATAGATTAAAAATTGGTTGAATGAAGGTAATGTAAAATAAATTTCCCATTTTTGTTAATTTTTTATAAAACCGCTACAACGACAAAATCTTAAAAAAGCCATTTTAGAACCTTTTATGCTTCCGCTTTCTTTTATTACTCGATAGGCATATATTGAACATGTTTCTTCTTCTTCAAAGCGACAATGATGAGGAAGAAAATAAAAATTTTTTAATAATCCCGTTGAAGGAGATAAAAATATTTGATAAATTCTAATTAAAAAAAGTAAAAAATATTTCATAAAATATAATTAAATCAAATTTTCTTTTTCTAAAGTTTTTTTAATAATTTCTTCTATTTCTTTAAAACTTTTTTCAGCTAAAGAAATTTTAGCAATTATAATTAAATTTAATCCAGAAGTTTGAAAATTTATTTGATCAAAGATTGATTTAAAACGTCGACGAATTAAATTTCTTTGATGAGCTTTTTTAAATGCCCTTTTAGGAACTATAAAAGCCAAGCGATTTTTAGGGTCGTTATTTTTTAGATAAATGAGAGTAAATAGGGGATTATTAATTTTTTTTCCTTCTTGAAAAATTTTTTTAAAATCCCGTTCTTTTTTAATAATAGAATATTTTCTCATTAAACTGTTAAACGTGTACGACCCTTCCGTCGTCGTCTTTGAACAACTTTTCTTCCTCCCGGTTTTCTCATTCGTTTGATAAAACCATGAGTTTTTTTTCTTTTTCTTTTTTTGGGTTGGTAGGTTGTCGACATATATTTTATTCTAACATAAATTTTGATTTTTACAATAATTGTTTATGATATAATTAAAATATTAAATAATTAAATAAAAAAGAAAATTTATGAGTGAATTTTCTGAAAAAGAAATTAAAAAATTAGTAAAGAAAGCTCAAAATGGTGATGGAGATTCTTTTGGGGAAATTTATGAAATTTTTATAGAGCGAATTTATCGCTATATTTATTTAAAAGTTAGCAATAAAGAAGTGTCGGAAGATTTAACTCAACAAGTTTTTGTTAAGGCTTGGAGTAGTATTTCCGATTTTAAATTTAAAAAAAATCCTTTTAGCAGTTGGTTATATTCTATTGCTCGAAACACTGTTATTGATTTTTATCGAAAGAAAAAACCAGATTTTAGTCTTGATGAAGAGATTAAAATTGATATTTTTGACGAAATAGACATAAATGAAAGATTAATCAACAAAGAACAGCTCGATAAAATAATAAAAAAAATTTATCAATTACCAGAAGAACAAAAAGAGTTATTAATTTTACATTTTATTGAAGATTTAAGTTATGATGAAATAGCTAAAATAATGAAAAAAACACCTTTAAATTTACGAGTATTACAACATCGAGCATTGAATCGATTAAAAAAAGAATTAGAAAATAGCGATTAATCTAAAAACCCCTTAAATAAGGGGTTTTTAGATTTTGTCCGAACAAATTAAATAATTTGTCTATTTTACAGCTTCTTTTAAAGCTTTGCTTGCTCTAAATTTAGGCTTCACAGAAGCGGCAATTTGAATTCTTTCGCCAGTGCGTGGGTTAATTCCTTCACGAGCTGCTCGGCGAGCTACTTTGAAAGTACCAAAACCACTAATTGCTACTTCTTCTCCTCGGGCTAAGGTATTGGTAATTGTTTCAAAAATAGTTTCAACAATTTCTTTGGCTTGTTTTTTACTATCTAATTCAAATTTGTTTAAAAGTGCTTCAACTAATCCTTCTTTTGTCATTTTTTTAGTTATTAACCGACCTTTGGAAATAGGAAATATCCTATATAAATTATATCATATATTAGATAGTTTTTACAAGTAAAAACAAAATATTTGTGGATAACTTTTAGCGGGCATATTCAACGGCTCTTGTTTCTCGAATAACATTAACTTTGATTTCACCGGGATAATTTAATTCATTATGAATTTTTGTGGCTATTTGTTTGGCTAAGTTTAAAGCGCCCAAATCATCTATTTTTTCTGGAAGAACAAAAATTCTTAATTCTCGACCAGCTTGAACAGCATAAGCTTTTTGAACACCATCGAAAGAAAGAGCTATTTTTTCTAAATTTTCTAATCGTTTTAGATAATTTTCAATATTATCTCGACGAGCGCCCGGTCGGCTAGCTGAAATTGCTTCGGCGGCGGCTACGATATATGATTCTGGGGTTTCAAAAGGATAATCTTCATGATGGGGTTCAATGGCTTTAATAATTTCTTCTGAAATGCCATATTTTTGAAGAATTTTTCTACCCAATTCCACATGAGTACCTTCAACTTCATGATCAATAGCTTTGCCAATATCATGGAGGAGAGCTCCTTTTTTAGCTACATCGACATTAGCGCCCAATTCAGAAGCGATCATTTTAGCTAAATGAGCCGCTTCAATTGAATGTTGCAAAACGTTTTGGCCATAACTGGTGCGATAATTTAATCGGCCTAATAAATAGATAATTTCTTTTGGTAAATCTAGAATTCCCAATTCAAAAGCTGCATTTTCTCCCGCTTCTTTAATTTTTTCGTTTAATTCTTTTTTTGCTTCTTCGGCTTTTTCTTCAATTTTAGCTGGTTGAATTCGACCATCTTTAATTAATTTTTCTAAAGTAATTTTAGCTAACTCTCTTCTTAATGGATCAAAAGATGACAGGACAATGGTGTCAGGTGATTCGTCAATGATAATATCAACACCCGTTGCTCTTTCTAAGGCTTTAATATTTCTTCCTTCGCGACCAATAATTTTACCTTTTAATTCTTCGTCATTTATCGAAAAAACAGAAGTAGTCATTTCACTGCTAACGGAACGAGATAATCTTTGAATATTTGTTTCTAAAATTTCAGCTGCTTTTTTTTCTAATTCATCTTGTTTTTCTTTTTCTAATTTTCTTAATAAATCAGTAATTTCTTGTTGGCGAGTTTTTTCTAATTGATCAAATAATTCTTTTTTTGCTTGTTCAATAGATAAGTTAGCTACTCGTTCTAATTCTTTTTGAGCTTCTTGTCTCAGTGATTCTACCTTCTCTTTTATTTCTTTAACTTTTTTTATGTTATCTTCTAAACTACGATTTTTTTCTTCTGTTTCGGTTAATTTTTGATTTAATAATTCTTCACGATGATTTAATCGTTGCTCAAAAAGCGAAAGTTCGCGTTTTCTTTCTTTTTCTTCTTTTTGAGCATCATCTAAAATAGCCGCTGCTTTGTCTTTGGCGGTTAAAATAATTTCTTTTGCTTTGGTTTTTGCTTCTTCTAACTGAGTTTTTATTTTTTGTTCGGCTGATTTAATTTGTCCTTTAACGATGTTTTGACGAATTAAATAGCCAATAATAATACCAAAAATAAAGGTGATTAAAGAAACCACAATAAGCTTGTCCATAGGATTGGATTTCGCGTTTCAAAAATTGTGATTTTGGATAAATTTTTTCCACAAGTTTTTTATAGCGAAATTAAGATTAATTGACGAAGTTAAATTAAATACTTTTTTATTATACTGCCGATTTTTAAAAATGCAAGAATAAAAAAAGCAGGTAAAACCTGTTTAAATTTAATTTTGTCAAATTTATTTTTTTAAGGGTGGCCTAAGGGATTTGAACCCTTGACCTCCTCGGCCACAACGAGGCGTTCTAGCCACTGAACTAAGGCCACCATTAATTAACTCTTTTTATTTTATTCTTAAAACTTTTTTTGTCAAAAATTAAATAATTTATTATTAATAATTAGACAAATTTATTGCTAAAAGCCGAGGGATCCTTTGCC
>JAAZHW010000088.1 GCA_012510515.1 Parcubacteria group bacterium | reverse complement strand
TTAATTATATCACTGAAAAGTTATTTTTGCAACAATTCGGCCTTAATAAACATATCTATATTTCCATCAAAAACTTCTTCTATTTGATTTGTTTCTATATTTGTTCTTAAATCTTTTACTAATTTATACGGATGAAGAACGTAGTTACGAACTTGATTTCCCCACGAAGGTTCTATTTTTTTTCTTAGATTTCTTTTTTCCGCATCTTTTTGTTGAGAAAAATAATTAAATATTTTTAATTTGAGAAAATAAAGAGCTTTTTGTTTATTTTGCAATTGAGAACGTTCGGATTGACACGATGCCGAAATTCCTGTTGGTAAGTGTATAATTCTTACTGATGTTTCTCGTTTATTAACATTTTGACCGCCGGGACCCGAAGATCGAGCAAATTCTATTTTTAAATCTTCATCTTTTAATTCTATATTTTCTAAATTAATATCTTCTATTTGAGGTAAAACTTCTACTAAAACAAATGAAGTATGGCGAATTTTTTTAGCATCAAAGGGTGAAATTCTTACTAAACGATGAACACCCGTTTCGTTTTTTAAAAAACCGTAAGTATAAGGAGCATCAATTTCTAAAGTAATATTTTTCAAACCAATTTCACCTCCTGATTCTTTTGATCCACCACCTTCTTCGGAAAAATGTTGATGTACAATTTTATAAGGCCATCGTTTTTTTTCAAAATATTTGCAATACATTCTAAAAAGCATTCGACAAAAATCTTCAGCATCTCTTCCTCCTTGGCCAGCTGTTAAAATCATAAGAGCTTCATTTTTATCATAAAAACCAGAAAGAAAAAATTCTAATTCTTTCTCGTTAATTTTTTCTTCTAATTCCAAAAGTTGATTCAAAAGTTCTTGAGATATTTTTTCATCATTTGATAAAGAATAATATATTTGCTCTATTTCTTGTAATTCTTTTTCCACTTCGTTCCAAAAATTAATTTCTTCTTTTAGTCTACTAATTTCTTTTAATTGTTCTTTGGCTTTTTCTGGTATATCCCAAAAATCTCGATAACTGCTTTTTTCTTCTAATGTTTTTAATTGAATCTGTTTATTTTCTAAATTAATTTTTGTTTTTGTATTATTTATATGATTTTTTAATTCTTTAATTTTTTCTTCAATATCAGTCATAATTTTTATTATAAATAATTTATATTTTTTATCTGAGCCGCCTCTCGGAATTGAACCGAGGACCTACTGTTTACGAAACAGTTGCTCTACCTCTGAGCTAAGGCGGCATTATCGTTTATAAAAATTTTTTATTAATTTTAATGAGACAATCTATTAATTTTGAGCGAGTGAGGGGAGTCGAACCCCCTTCTCAACCTTGGGAAGGTTGCATAATACCGTTATACCACACTCGCTTAACATAAAAATTATATCTAAAAAATTATTTTATTAAAATAAATTACCAAAAAAATATTTTATTTTTCCCCACCATTGAGAAATTTTAGAAATAGTAACATCCGAAGTTGATGTCATTTCTTCTTTAATGATTTTTTGCATAACTTCTTGAGGAATAATCAAAACGTTTTCATCCGGTTTTTTTAAAGCATATAATTCTCGAGCTAATCTTTCTAATTCCTCTGCGTTTTCTGATTTAGCAATTTCGTCTTCTAATTTTTCATTTTCTTTTTGTAATTCCACAATCCTTTTAGCAATTGCTTCGTAATCTGCTTTTATCTTTTTTTCTAAACTATACTGTTTATAAAAATAGCCTACTGCTATTAAAGCAACGATAATTAAAATAATTAACAATATCTTTGAGCGCCAAACCATATTTATTATATTTTAGTATTTTAAAGAGAAAAAAACAATAGAAAATATAAAAATTTAAAATAAGTATTTATTAGTCTGATTTTAAAAATTAACCATCATTGCTGTTTTTTTAGCGTCATCCTGAACGTAATGAAGGATCCATCGGTTTTCAGTAATAATCAGCGATCATTTGCTGTGCATGGGATTCTTCACTTCGTTCAGAATGACAGTAGGAACTCATTGTTGTGCGTGGGATTCCTGCCTCTCGGCAGGCAGGTTTCAACCCCCACCCGCCGTAGGCGGGGCTAACGCTCAGAATGACTGCTATTTTTTTAGTGTCATCCTGAAGGCCTGCCTACCGGCAGGCAGGCGAAGGATCCCATGGTTTTTAGCACAATGATACTTGATTCAGTTTAACTCAATAACTTCTGGCTGAATTTGTGAAGCGAGCGGGCATGGTTTCATTCTTTTTGATTCAAAAAGAATGAAGAGCGAGCGAACAATTCAGTGAGTGAGCACGCTGGGCGAACGAAC
>JAAZHW010000087.1 GCA_012510515.1 Parcubacteria group bacterium | reverse complement strand
GAAGAGGAGTGTGCATAATTGATCCGCACGGTGATTTAATTGAATCAATTTTAGGATTAGTTCCTAAAGAAAGATTTGAAGATGTAGTAGTGTTTGATCCGAGTGATTTAGAAAGACCGATTGGCTTAAATACACTGGAAACCGATCCAAATAAACCCGAACAAAAAACATTTGTAATTAATGAGTGGCTCGATATTTTTGATAAGCTTTATAATATGAGTGAAGTTGGCGGTCCAATGTTTGAAAATTATTTAAGAAATGCCATGGGATTGCTGATGAGCGATGTTGAAGAAATTCCCACTGTAATTGATATTCCGCGTATTTTTAGCAATCGAGATTATTTAAAGAAAAAATTAGCCAAATGTCCGGATCCACTGATTATTGAATTCTGGGAAAAACAAGCATTGCAAGTTAGTAAAGGCCAAGATCTTTCTTTGGAAAATGTTACTCCTTATATCACGAGTAAATTCACCTCATTTATTAGCAATGATTATATGAGGCCCATTATTGCTCAGAAAAAATCAACAATTAATTTTAGAAAGATTATGGATGAACAAAAAATTCTTCTGGTTAATTTAGCGAAAGGTAAAATAGGAGATCTCAATTCTTCGCTTTTAGGTTTAATGATTGTTGGTAAATTATTGATGGCTGCTTTTTCTCGAGTAGAATTGCCAGAAGAAGAAAGAAAAGATTTTTATCTTTATATCGATGAATTTCAAAACTTTACTACGCCGAGCATTACTACAATTTTGTCTGAAGCGCGCAAATATCGTTTGGATTTGATAATAAGCCATCAGTTCATTGCTCAATTACAAGATAAAATTCGAGAAGCAATTTTTGGTAATGTTGGCAATATGGTGGTATTTCGTGTTGGTGTTAAAGATGCGGAATTTTTAGTTAAACAATTTGAGCCGGTTTTTAATGAAAACGATATGATCAATTTGGATAATTTTGTAGCTATTGCGAAATTATTGGTTAAAAATATTCCCACGAGGTCATTTACTATGAAAACATTGCCGCCACCACAGGGCAATTCAGAAATTGCCAAACTTTTGAAAGAATATTCACGATTAACTTATGGAACGCCTCGTGGTTTAATTGAACAAGAAATTAGGGAAAAATATCAAAAAGAAAGCGAAGATTTATTAGAAATGGAATAAACAATGGAAAAAGAAAATAAAAAAATATACCAATTAATTATTTTAGGCGGCGGTCCAGCTGGTACAGCCGCCGGTGTTTATGCAGCTCGAAAAAAAATACACACTTTACTTATTACAGAAAGTTTTGGTGGGCAAGCCATCAACGCTTCAATTATAGAAAATTTTATTGGTTTTGAGAGAATTAACGGATTGGAAATGGCTAAACTTTTTGAAAAACAATTGCGTTACCATAAAGAATTAGATATTAAAATAGATAAAATATTAACTATAAATGAAAAAGAAAATATTTTAGAAATTAAAACGCAAAGCGATGTTTATTATGGTGAAAAAATTTTATTAACATTAGGAAGACGTTGTCGAAAATTAAATGTGCCAAAAGAAAAAGAACTAGAGGGAAGGGGAGTTTTTTATTGTTCGATATGCGATGCGCCGTTATTAAAAAATAAAAAAGCAGCTATTATTGGCGGCGGAAATTCCGCTCTTTTAAGTATTTTGGATTTAAATCCATTTGCTTCAAAAATTTATCTTTTGACTAATGAATCATTTTTAAGAGGGGACGATTCTTTACAAGAAATAGTAAAAAATAATCCTAAAGTAGAAATTATCTACAATGTAAAAGTTTTAGAAATTGAAGGAGAGAAAATGGTTGAAGGTTTAAAATATAAAGATTTAAATAATAATGAAGAAAAAAAATTAGCTATTGATGGAATTTTTATTCAAATTGGAATGCAGCCAAACACAGAATTAGTAAAAGATATAGTTTCTTTAAATGTTAATAATGAAATAATAGTAGAACCATTATCGGGAAAAACTTCGCATCCTAAAATTTGGGCAGCAGGAGATATTACTAATTTACCATATAAACAAATTAGCACCGCCATTGGCGATGGCGTTAGAGCGTTGCTTAATATTTATAATAATATTCAAAAAACAGACATAAAAGAATTTATTTAAATTATAAAAAGTTTTTTATTTGACAGGGTTTAATAGATTTTTTATAATATTATTGTTATTGAAAAGGTCGGTATAGAAAGATTCTGAATATGACTAATCAAACTCCAAAAGATCAGGAATTTCTCGAGTATATAGTTAAATCTATTGTGGATAATCCTGAAGATGTAAGAGTTACTCGAAACGTTGATGAAATGGGAGTACTTTTAACTCTAAAGGTTAATCCCAATGATATGGGACGCATTATTGGTCGTCGAGGATCAACCGTTCAAGCAATTAGATCTTTAACTAGACTTATTGGATTACGTAATAATGCTCGAGTTAATTTAAAGATTGAAGAACCAGAAGGAGGTTCAAAGAATACCGTTAGTTCGGTAGAAAAAGAAGTAGAAGGATTAGAGAATTTTTAACTAATCACATAGGTATTTAAAAATTTAAAACAAACCCCGAGGGGTTTGTTTTTTTATTTTAATTTAATTAAAATTAAAATAAATGACAAAAAAACAAAAAATTAATTTTTATATTCTTTCTCTTTTTCCGGAATCTTTTAGTTATTTTAATACCTCAATTTTAAAAAGAGCGCAAGAAAACAATTTAATAAAAATTCAAATAATTAATCCACGAGATTTTTCTTTAAACAAACACAAAAAAGTAGATAATAAGCCATACGGAGGAGGAGTGGGGATGGTAATGGAAGTGGAACCAATTTATAGAGCAATTAATTTTATTAAATCTAAAATTAAAAATTCTAACAAAAAAACAAAGGTTATAGTTTTTTCTCCTCGTGGAAAAAAATTTGACCAAAAAATAGCTCAACGATTTTCTAAAATAGATAACTTAATTTTAATCTGCGGTCATTATGAAGGAATTGATGAAAGAGTTAAAAAATATATTGCTGATGAAGAAATTTCGATAGGAGATTATATATTAAGTGGGGGAGAAATCCCAGCAATGGTTGTTGTTGATGCGGTTTCTCGTTTAATTCCGGGAGTTTTGGGAAAAATTGAATCATTAGAAGAAATTAAAGGAAGTTATCCAGTTTATACTCGTCCTGAAAAATTTTATCCTAATAAAAAAAATAAAAAAATTGTTTGGCAAGTACCTAAAACTCTTCTTTCTGGTAATCATAAAAAAATTAAAGAATGGAGAAAATCAAAGATTTAATTATTGAACATTAATGCGCGCCCGATTAGTTTTGTTGCTATTTTAATTAAAATATGGTATAATATATATATG
>JAAZHW010000086.1 GCA_012510515.1 Parcubacteria group bacterium | reverse complement strand
TTTTTTAATTAAACGACCGTTTTTTTTATTTATTTTATTTAAAATGATTGAAAAATTCAAAAATAACGATTTTCTTTAAAAGAAATATTAGAAAGAGTTGATTCAATTATTTGTTTTGTATCATTGTTTTTCTCTAAGGGAATAATAACAAAAGAATTTTTAATATTATTTAATGTATTAGTGGATAAAGCCAAAAGAGCATTATTGTCATTTATTGCTTCGTTTGGATATAAGCCGGGCAGTATTGTTTTAATATTGGAAAATCTAAAAAAACTTGCTATAATTAAAATAATAAACAAGGCTAAAATCGTTTTGTTTGTTAGTGTTAATTTTTTCATTATTTTTATTATACAAAAATATGGCTGAATTTAAAATAGAAGAACCAAAATTTAATCCGCAACAAATCGAAGAAATTTCCCAAAGGGCTCAAGAACTCATTGGAAATACTGTTGAATCCCCTCAAAAAAGAGAGGTCTTAAAAGAGGTAATTAGAGAAAAAATTCAAACAGCTTATCTTCCGAAGGTTAATCCTCAACAACAAGAAGAAGAAATACCAGCCAAATTTTCGCAAATTAAAAATTTGCCAGAAGAAAAAAAAGTAGATGCCCTCGTTAAAATTGCTATTCAAGATTCAATTGCGGATGCTGTTAAAAATGCTCAAAAGTTAGGACCATATTATATCGATGCTTTACACGATGCTTTGGTCGATGAATTTTTAAATATTCTAATTCAACAAAAGAAAATCTAACGTGACTGCAATATTTTTAAATCCAATTAATTTATTAGCAATTTTAATCGCCATTTTTTTATTGGTGTTTTTGATTGTGTGGTTGATGCGCAAAGGCACTTTTGCCACTCTTTTAAAAAAATCTTTTAAATACGAGTTGTTTTTAATCAAATTACCACCCGAAGAATCACCAAAAGAAAAACAGCAATCGCTAAAAGAAAAAATTAGCATGGCAGAGCAATTCATTACTATTTTAACTAATTTTAAAAAACCGGTTGTTTTAGAAATTGCCTTGCCAGAAATTGGAGAAGAAATTGCTTATTATGTAGCTGTACCCAAAGAATTTGAAGAATCTTTTAAAAAACATCTTTTAAGTTTTTACCCCAAAGCCTATTTTGAAAAAACTAAAGATTACAATATTTTTAATTCACGAGGTGTTACGATGGGAGCTTATTTAAAACAAGCAGAGAATTGGATGCTACCAATCAAAACTTATAATGAATTAGAAGCCGATCCAATTAATTCAATTTTAAACGCCTTTAAGCTTCAGAAAGAAGGAGAGGGTATAGCGATGCAAATTATTTTTTCTAGTGCCCCAAAAAGTTTAAAAAAGCAAATTACTCAAGTAATTAAAGATTTAAAAGAAGGTCAGTCATTAAAAGATGCTCTCGGTGAAGATACTTTTAAAAATGCTTTAAAAACCTTTACCTCGTCATTTTCTACTTCAAGCAATGAGAAAAAAGAAGAACCAAAACCAAAAACTATTGATGAAAACTCTATTAAATTATTAGAAGCAAAAATTTCCAAATTACTTTGTACTGTTAATGTCCGTTTGTTTGTTTCAACGGCAACAAAAGAACGAACTGAGGAGACTTTTAATACATTATTAGCTGCTTTTGATCAATTTGACGTGCCACTAAGAAATCGCTTCAAGGCCATTAAACCAAAAAATTTAAATAAATTTGTTTTTAATTATGCTTTTCGTCTTTTTGATCCCAAAGAAGAGATATATTTAAACACAGAAGAACTTGCTTCTTTTTGGCATTTTCCAATGACGGTGGAAAATGCACCACAAGCGAAAAGAGTTAAATCGCGTGAAGCGCCACCGCCAACTGAATTACCAGAAGAAGGAATAATTATTGGTGAATCAATTTATCAAAATCAAAAAAGGATCGTAAGAATTTTACCCAATGATCGACGTCGTCATCTTTATACCGTCGGTCAAACTGGCGTTGGTAAATCAGTCTTTTTGACCAATATGGCGGTTCAAGACATTCAAGAAGGAAGAGGAGTGTGCATAAT
>JAAZHW010000085.1 GCA_012510515.1 Parcubacteria group bacterium | reverse complement strand
ATATTATGAGAGGGTTAAAAAACCCGAAAGCCAGAGCTTATGAAAAAAGCTGATATAATTAAACAACTAAAACAATTACAAGAAATCAAGCCAGATGATGAATGGCGAAATTTGAGTAAAAATCAGCTTTTAACGCAAATTTCAACAATGAGACCGATAGAAGCAGATAGAGCAACAGGCGCAGAAGTCAAAGCAGGAATTTTTGCTTTTCCCCGAAGTTATAAAATTGCTTCGGTGTTTTGCGCTATTATGCTTTTGTTTTCAGGAGTCATCGGTATGGCTCAGTCAGCGTCAGTTAGTAGCCCGCTTTATTCGGTAAAAATTGGTTTAGAAAAAGCGATTGTAGCGATAGCTCCTCAAGACGTAGAAATGGATTTAAAAATTGCTTTAACTCAGCAAATTATTAATGATTTATCAAAATCAGAAGGCAATGTAGGTAGCCAATTACCCATTAAAATCGCTAGTGAAAATTTAAATGAAATTTCTAATCAATTAAAAAATATTGATCATCCAAGTAATGTCGCAGTAGTTTCGGAGAAAGTTCAACAAAAAACTTCACAAATTAAAAATGAATTAAAAGCTGTTCCAATAGAAAAAATTGATAAGTCCGAAGTTAAAAATTCTATTCAGAATTTAGAAAATCAGGTTAATTCTGTTGAATCGCAAGCATTTGCTTTAAAATCCGAAGCAGAAGAAAAAATCAACAATTGTCCCGTATATTTAGAGGAAAATTTAGCGAGTTTAGAGCAAAAATTAGATTTACCTAATTTGGCAACAAGCACAAAAGAAAATATTTTAGCTCAGCTTCAAAAAGCTAATGATTATGTTGCTAATAATCATTGCGTTGATGCCTTAGTTATTTTAGACAATCTACAAAAGCAGTTAGATAATTAATTTCTTAATAAAAAAGTGAGTCAAACCCCTTAAAGGGGTTTTGTTTTAGCAAAATTATGAAGTTGAACTTCGTAAGATTCTTACGAAGTTCAACTTCATAAAATATCGGCAGCTAAATAGGGTGGCGTTTATACATGTTGTTTTATTTTTATAAAAATCGATTATAATAATTTTATTATTTAAAATGTAAAATGTCGCAATCTAATATATTTTAAATTTATGATAAATTCAGCAAAATTAGAAAATAATTTACGAAAAATAGCTTTTTGGCTGGGAGCATTATGTCTTTTGTCGGTTTTACTCATTTTGCCTAATATTTTGAGGCCATTTATTTTGGCAAAAATGTTGCCATTTCAGACATTTTCTCTATTTTTGACAGCTGTATGGATTATCTTAATGATTTTGGATTTCAAAAAATATCGTCCTCGCTTTAATTGGTTAACTATTGCGGTGACGATTTTTTATATAATTATTTTACTTAGTTCTATTTTTAGTTTAGTTCCGTATCGCAGTTTTTGGGGCAATGCCGAGCGAATGGAAGGTTTTATTTCTCTTTTGCATTTTTATTTATTCTTTTTATCTCTTTCTTCCATTTTTTATTCTGATAAAGAATCTATTAGAAAATTAGTTTTTACTTCTATCAGTGTTAATTTTTTAGCAGCGATTTTTCCTATTTTAGAATTTTTAAAAATAATTCCTTTGCCGTCGGGTGAAAATTTAACGCGACCCGGT
>JAAZHW010000084.1 GCA_012510515.1 Parcubacteria group bacterium | reverse complement strand
GGTCAGGAGATATAAATAAAATAACCACCAATAATAAATTAACAACCAGTTTTTCTACTGCTGGTACTAAAAATATTTATGTAGACGTTTATATTAAGTATTCTACTAGTGGAGAAATTTATAAGAATTTTACTAATGGTAATAATGGCGGTAATACTAGTGGTAATAATAGTGGCAATAATTGGGTTAAAATAGCTTATGGTAATAAAAAACTAACAGTTAATAATGTTACAACAGAGACTCCGCCATCAACAGGGGGATATTGGAATGTTGTAATAGGAGAAACTCCGACACCAACGTCAACGGTTTATCCAACACCAACACCAACGGTTTATCCGACACCAACACCAACGGTTTTTGGTACTTCTACTTGCACTTTTACTCATTTTGATTCTGCTTTGAAAGAAAAAACTTGTTGGATTAATGGTAAAAATGGCGGTAATTGTTATTTAAGCACTAACGATGGATTTAATGTTAATTTAGCTATTTTAGCCAATTCTTATCCAGATGATATTAGAATTAATATTTCCATTCATCAATTAAATAGATTAATAGATGCAAATACTAAAGTAGGCAATTATCAATTTGTTGGTCAAAAAATAATTCACATTGCCACTGAAGATGAAAACTGTAATGAAATAGATTTAGAAAATCTTGCCACCTTAACTATAAATTATTTAAATAATGATACTATTGGATTTGATGAAAATTATTTTACAATTGTTCACAATCCCTTTATTCCCTATGATTGGAGTTTGATTACTACTTATAAAAACCCTAATTTAAATTCTTTATCTATTTTTACTGCTCAATTTGGTTATTTTGGAATTGTTGGATTAAAACCAGAACAAAAAGTAACCGGAGGAATTTCAACTACTAAAACTCCTCTTTCACCAGCTTTTATTGCGTGGTACAATCCTTTGAATATTACTGAACCAAAAAATTTAAGCAGTTTTTATAGCTTAGCAGCTTTATTTGATAAAATTAAAAACTTTGATTTATCTTGGTATTGGATTTCTTTATTGTTTAATATTTTATTAATCTTGTGGTTGTTATGGATGTATGCCGGTAAAAAATTATTAGCAAAATCAAATAATCTTAATAAAATAAATAATGGTGTAATTAATCCCTTATCTTTTCAAACGACACCCCCTTCTCAAAATTCACCCTCTCAAACAATGGTCTATTTGACCGAAGAACCTAAAAAAGATGACAAAAAAGAAAGTGAAGATAGCGAAGAAGAAATTCTTAGAAAATTAAAAGAAAAATTAAACCACTCTTAATTTTAATTTCAAAAAATTATTTATAATATTAAATAGTCCGCCTGTCGGACTATTTAATTTGAAAAAATATAAAAAAGATTTAATATTAAAATATTATTAATATTTTATTTACATGGGAATAGTTGATGAAATAAAAGAAAAATTAGATATAGTTGATATTATTGGAGATTATATTAAATTAACCAAAGCAGGAGTAAATTTTAAAGCCAATTGTCCTTTTCATAAAGAAAAAACGCCTTCTTTTATGGTGTCACCAGAAAGACAAATTTGGCATTGTTTTGGTTGTAATCAAGGGGGAGATATTTTTAAATTTGTAATGTTATATGAAAATGTTGACTTTAGTGAAGCCTTAAGAATTTTGGCTAAAAAAGCCGGGGTAGAATTAAAAAAAGAAGACCCGCTTTTTAAAAATCAAATTAATCAATTTTACAAAATAAACGAAAAAGCGGCTGAATTTTTTGAATGGCAATTAAAAAATCATCCGGAAGTAATAAATTATTTGCAAAAAAGGGGATTAAACGATGAAACCAGAAAAGAATGGCAATTGGGTTTTGCTCCGGCTAATCGTGATTCATTGCTTCAATTTTTATTAAAAAATAAATTTAAAATGGAAGATGTTTTAAAAACTGGTTTAATTATTAAATCAGAAAATTATTCTAATTCCTATTTTGATCGTTTTCGTAATAGAATTATTTTTCCTATTTTTAATCATCAAGATAAAATTGTTGCTTTTACAGGAAGAATTTTTGGCGAAGAAAAAAATGAAGCTAAATATTTAAATTCACCAGAAAGCCCCATTTTTTCAAAAGGACAAATTCTCTACGGATTTTCTAAAACGAAAAAAAATATTCGTGAAGCTAATAAAGTTTTATTAGTAGAAGGACAAATGGATTTTTTGATGAGTTGGCAAAGCGGTATTAAATATGTTGTGGCCACATCGGGTACGGCTTTAACTGAAGATCAATTAAAAATCTTAAAACGACTAACTAAAAATTTGATTATAGGTTATGATATGGATGAAGCCGGTAGATTAGCAGCAGAAAGAGCTATTGATTTAGCTCACAGACAAGATTTTCAAGTCTCGGTTGTTGAATTACCGGAAGAAAAAGATATTGCTGATTATATTTTATTTCACAAAGAAAAAGCTTCAGAAATTATAGAAAAGGCGAGAGAAGCTAATGATTATTATTACAATAAAGCTCTAACGCAATATAACTTAAACAATTTAAACGAAAAAAGGGAGGCATTGGAATTTTTATTATCAAAAATTGCTTGGATAGAAAATCCAATTGAAAGAGGTGAATGGTTAAAAAAAATCGCTGAAACCTTTCAAATTAGAGAAGAGTTTCTTCAAGAAGATTTAGAAAAAATTCAAAAAGATTTAAACAAAAATGGACTCAACAAAAATAATTTAGAAAAAAATTCCAATCAATTTCACGAATCAAAATCAAGAAAAGAATTATTAAGTGAAAAGATTTTGGCTTTAGCAATAAAAAATCAATTAGAAAAAAATAAATTAATAGAAATAGAAAATTTTTTAACTGATAATTATAAAAAAATAGCTGATGTTTTTTTAAATTCTGATAATTTAGAAATAAAAAATGATAAGTGGGAAGAAATTGGTTATTTAAAACTTTTAGCCGATTAT
>JAAZHW010000083.1 GCA_012510515.1 Parcubacteria group bacterium | reverse complement strand
ATAAAAGAATTAAGCAATACATTAAAAGAATTAAATTTGAGATTGAACGTTATATCTTTAAAACATCAAAAAGAAATAAGGGAAAAGTATTTACCAAATACAAAAATTTATTTTTCTGCTCCTTGCAATTGTGATTTATAAAATAAAAAAGACGAGCTTAAGCTCGTCTTTTTTATTTTATATAGGTTGACATTTAAATTATTTATTTTTCCTTTTTGACTGTTTTAGATCTTTTAGTTTTTCTTCATCGCTTTGTAATTGGTTTTCTTTGGATGCAGCATTTTGGTTTAGATTCTCTATTTCTTCTTGGTTTTTATTCATTTTTTTAGCTAGTTTTTTATTTTTCTTATCTAATTTTTTTGCCTCTTTATTTGATTTTTTTATGTCTTTTTGAGTTTCTTTAACAGTTTGTTTTTGTAGAGATATATCAGATTTTAGTTGTTCTTTATAAGCATTTTGAGCAAATTTAACGAACATATCTGTTGCAGCTTTAGAGGCATCTGGATTAATTTCAGGAGTTAAAAATATGCCACCCATAGAAAAAGCAACAATCATTTTAACAGTACTGTCTTCTTGGATAAAATTAGAATAAACATCAACAGAATTGGTAGAAATATCTGGTAAAATAGCGTTATCAGCAAATTGTTTATCCTTACCTTTTACTTTAGCTTTAGCTTTTTTCATTTCAGATTTCCATGCTTCGGAGATAATATCTACATTAACTTTTGGAATGGTAACGATATAACACGGGTTGTTATCACCACCTATGTTTTGAATACTCGTTTCTACTTTTACTTCTTGTGCCATAGCTGACATACTTATAGCTATCATGGCAATTAAAATTAATTTTCCTTTCATAATTTTTTTTACAAAATTAAAAAAAATATATTAATTTTGCAAAGTAATAAAAATCAATTGATTATGAAAATAAAAAATTTAATTTTAATTAGCACAATGATTCTAGTATTTACAGGATGTAAATATGAAGAAGGTCCTAATGTGAGCCTAAGATCAAAAGAAGAACGTTTATGTAACCAATGGAAAATTGATGAAAAATTAACAAATGGAGTTAAAGACACCTTGACAGAGGCAGAATTGCAAACTATAGTAGAATTTAAAAAAGGTGGGGAATACTCTATCACTGTTCCTTTACTAGGTGTTTATGTGGTCTTTAGTGGTACTTGGGAATTTTATGATAACAAAGAAAAAATAATAACCACTTATGAGGCAGACGTTTTAGATACCCATATAGAGCAAAAAGATACCTCAAAAATATTAAGATTAATGGAGGATGAATTATGGCTCGAAGGTAAAGATAGCACAGATATTGTAGAGATTCATTATATACCTAAATAAAAATTTTAAAAACCCACAAACAAAAATATATGAAAAAACTAAATGTAATTTTATTAACAGTTGTAGTCAGCGTATTAATGCTGACAAGTTGCTCACCTTATGAAGAAGGTCCAGCAATAAGTTTAAGATCTAGAACTGAGCGTCTCGACAATGAATGGAGACTTACTAGACTTTATATTAATGGAACAGAACAAACTCTGTCTTCTTTTGATCAACAAACTACTTTAGAATTCGAAGACAATGGCACGGTAAATTATTCTTATGCTGTTATGGATTCTACTGCTATTGTAATCACTGGCAGCGGTACATGGGAATTCAATGATGACCAAACCGAGGTCTTCACAACAATCACCTATACTTTAGGTGGCACAGAAAAAGACACATTCAAAATTCTTCGATTAAAAGAAGAAGAATTATGGTTTGAGAATAATGAAGATGGTGATGTAGTAGAAACTCATTATGAGTCTGAATAATAGCTTGTAAAACAAGAAAAAAAATAGGGAGCAACAAAAGTTGCTCCCTATTTTTTTTATTGATAGACTTAATCGTTTTATTAATAGCTAATTAATTATTTTCAATTAATAGTATCTATATTCCTTGAAGAGTGTAATTGTCTTTTAATAAAAAATATTATTTAAACACTTATTATATTTATTGGTATACATTAATTAATTTTTTTAAAGTTATAATCTACAGTGCTAAATTGTAAATTTGAAAATTGCTTTACTGCAAAAGAGCCATCCGTGAGACTCGAACTCACGACCTGCTCATTACGAGTGAGCTGCTCTACCT
>JAAZHW010000082.1 GCA_012510515.1 Parcubacteria group bacterium | reverse complement strand
GATTCCTGCCTCTCGGCAGGCAGGCTTCAACCCCTGCCTACCGGCAGGCAGGCCTACCAGCCGTAGGAGGGCCTGCCTACTGGCAGGCAGGCCTGCCCACCGTAGGCGGGGCTGACGATCAGAATGACGCCCTCACCAATGTCATCCTGAACGGTAGTGAAGGATCCCCTGCAAACTTAATAAGCAACTATCATTACTGTGCGTGGGATTCTTCGCTGACGCTCAGAATGACCGCTGATTGAGTTAAACTAGCATAGTACTGGATAGCCAGCAGAAAAATTCTTTTAGAATTTTTCTGCTACCTTTTTAAATTTCTTGCTTTTTTAAAATTTTTATCTAAAATAAAATTTATATGAAAAAAGACATTCACCCTAAATATTATTCTAATGCCAAGGTAAAATGCGCTTGTGGCAATACTTTTGAAGTTGGTGCTACTATTCCTGAATTTGAAATAGAAATTTGTTCAGCCTGTCATCCTTTTTATACTGGCAAAGAAAAAATTATTGATACTGCCGGTCGAGTTGATAAATTTAAAAAGAGAGTTCAAAAGAAAACTGAATTAACCAAAGACAAAAAAGTGGTTAACAAAAAAGAAAAAAGACAAGCCAGACAGAAAAAAGCAAAAGATATTAAAATTATCAAATAATTTAATATATTTATATGTCGGGTAAAAATACAGTCATCTTAGAAATTAGAGCTGGGGTGGGCGGTGAAGAAGCCGCTCTTTTTGCTGTTGAGCTTTTGCGAATGTATCAACGTTATGCTCAGAAAAAAAATTGGTCAAATACTCTTTTGGATATTAGTTATAGTTCATTAGGCGGAATAAAAGAAGCTATTTTAGAAATTAGTGGTGAAGGTGTAGAAATTTTAAAAAATGAAGCAGGCGTTCATCGCGTTCAAAGAATTCCGGAAACAGAAAAATCCGGACGCATTCATACTTCAACCGTTTCAGTAGCGGTAATGATGAAACCCCAAGATGTTAAAATTGATATTAAACCGGAAGATTTAGAAATTAGTTTTTTTCGCTCTTCTGGTCCGGGCGGTCAAAATGTAAACAAAGTAGAAACGGCTGTAAGAATTTTACATAAACCCAGCGGATTAATTATTTCTTGTCAAAGCGAACGTTCTCAATTTAGTAATCGAGAAAAAGCTTTAGAAATTCTTAAAACAAAATTATATGAAGCTAAATGGACAACCGATCAAGGAAAAATATCAGAAGAACGTCGACAACAAATTGGCACGGCTGACCGTTCGGAAAAAATTAAAACCTATAATTTTCCTCAAGATCGTTTAACTGACCATCGTTATAAAAAAAATTTCCATAATTTAGAAAAAATTATGGAAGGTGAGTTAGATGATATTTTTAATTTTTATCAAAAAAATAATCAATCTAATTCTTAAACCATTATCAAATCTTAAACTATTATCAAATTAAAGTTTTTGTAAAAATTTAATAAATAATTAATTATCCTAAATTAGAATTACGAATATCTGCTTCGTATTTTTGAGCTTTTTCAACTACCCACGTACCATAACTATAAAGAAAGTTTCGCCAACGACCGCCAGCATAATAACGAGCAGCAGCTTCTCTTTCTGCCGCATAAGTTTGTTTAGCAGCGCCCAAATCTTTTAAAAATAAAGCGGTGGCAACGAAAGCATCAACATTACGCCAAGGAGAAGGAGGATTATTGCCGGTAATTTGCGCTATCCTATCTTTATATTGCCACCAAGTAGAAGGAATAAATTGAGCTGGACCCATTGCTCCACCATAAGCTCCATCAGTATTAGCACAAGAAACATAAACACTATCAGGATTTATATTTAATTCTTCGGTGATTTTAATAAAAATTGATTGATCTCTTGTTGGATGCATTGATGTTTTCCAATTACATTTTCCCACATTATGACCAAAAGCTGATTCCCTATCAAGAATAGCTAAAATTAAAGCTGCTCGTACTCCTGTTTGTTCGGAAGCATATTTGGCTAATTTATAAGCTTCTTCAAAAGTCATTTCTCCTCCACCCAACAAAGTAAATATTCTACTTTTAATTTGAGCCGCTGTTTGCTGGGATTTTTTTAATAACTCTTGATATTGGCTTTCTTGACCTTTGGTTAGTTTCATTAAATTATCTTTCTCTTTCTTTTTGGTCTCTAATTCTTTTTTTTGAACTTCTTGAATGGCTTTTAATTCTAAAATTTCTTGACGTTCAGCTGATAAATCTTCTTTTTGTTGAACTAAATTACTTTTCAATATTACTAATTGTTCTAAATTATTTTTTATTTGCTCTTCAACGCTTGTTAAATCATTAACGGCCGTAAAAGCTTCTGATAAAGTATCTTCACTTAAAAAAACTATTAATAAATTTTTCTGTCCTTCTTCATAAATTTTTTTCAAAGCGTGAACCAATAAATCTTGTGTTTCGTCAATACTACTCTGAGTTTTAGCTGTCTCAATATTAAGAGTATTTAAATTAGAATCTAATTTTTTTAATTGTAAATCGGTAGCTTTAATTTGTAAATTTAATTTATTAATTTGAGCATCTAATAATTTAATACTTTGATTTAAGGTTTTAGCTTGGGTTTGAAGATTAATAATATTATTTTGATGATTATCAATCTCGGCT
>JAAZHW010000081.1 GCA_012510515.1 Parcubacteria group bacterium | reverse complement strand
AATATATATATGGGTATAGAACATTTTAAAATACCTCATCTTAAAAAAGAAGACAAAAAAAGAGAAGAATTAAAAAAGATTCTTTCTGTTGATTTACAATTAAAGTAAGAATAATTTTTAATTTTTTAATAACCAATAAAAATTTAATTGCTAAAAAATATTTTTTGAGTTATAATAAAAAAATTAGAAAGTCGATTAAAAAATAATTTTAATAATATGTTAACATGGATTATTATAATTTTAGTTTTTATTTTAGTTGTTTATCCGATTTTTGTTTATAATTCTTTTATAAAATTACGAAATCGAGTAAAAGAAGCAGCTTCAGATATCGAAGTTCAACTTAAACGTCGATACGATTTGATTCCCAATGTAATTGAATCAGTAAAGGGTTATGCTACTCATGAAAAACAAGTTTTTGAAGACGTGACAATGGCGAGAAATAAGGCCATTTCTGCTCAAGGATTTAAAGAAAAAGCCCAAGCAGAACAAGATCTTTCTAATACTTTAAAGAGTCTTTTTGCCGTAGCCGAAAATTATCCAGAATTAAAGGCTAATACTAATTTTTTGGAATTGCAAAAAGAATTATCAGATACTGAAAATAAAATACAAGCCGCTAGAAGATTTTATAACAGTATGGTTTTAGAATTAAACACTAAAATAGAAAGTTTTCCTTCTAATGTTATTGCTAAGATTTTCAAGTTTCAACTCGCTGAATTTTTTGATATGGACGAAAAAGAAAAAGAACCAATAAAAGTTCAATTTTAGTATGGCTAATTTATATACTTTTAAAAGCAAAAATATCAAAAAAACTTGGTTATTGATGGGATTATTTTTGGTAATTATTAGCGCTTTGGGTTGGTTTTTAAGTTATTATTTTAATTCGCCATCAATTTTTTATTATGCGATGGCTTTTAGTCTCATAATGAATTTAGTTAGTTATTTTTATTCAGATAAAATTGTTTTGGGTTTAACTGGCGCTAAACCAGTGGAATTTAAAGACAACCCCGAACTTTATCGAATTGTGGAAAATTTATGTATTACGGCCGGTTTACCAATGCCCAAAATTTATATTTTACCTGAATTAGCGCCAAATGCTTTTGCTACTGGTAGAAACCCTCAAAATGCTGTAATTGCCGTAACAGAAGGATTGCTTCAAAAATTAGATACTTCTGAATTAGAAGGAGTAATAGGTCATGAATTATCTCATATTGGTAATCGTGATATTTTGCTTCAAACAATCGTGGTGGTATTGGTGGGAATTGTAACTATTTTAGCTGATATTTTTACTCGAGCTACTTTTTGGGGAGTGCGGGGCAGCAGAGACGATAATGAAGGAGGGGGATTATTAAATGGAATTTTAATGCTTATAGGTATTATTTTTGTTATTCTTTCTCCTTTAATTGCTCAATTGCTTCAATTGGCTATTTCTCGAAAAAGAGAATTTTTAGCCGATGCTTCAAGCGCTTTATTAACGCGTTATCCCGATGGTCTGGCTAAAGCATTAAAAAAAATTTCAACTGATCCAACGCCAATGAAAAAAGTTTCTAATGCTACAGCTCATTTATATATTGCAAATCCTTTTAAAGGAAAACAAAGTCAATCTTGGTTGGTAAAAATTTTTATGACTCATCCGCCAGTAGAAGAAAGAATAAAAGCATTAAACGAAATGTCGATTTAACTATTTAAAAATATTTATATTATTATGGATTACGGAAGGGTGCCGGAGTGGTTTAACGGAACGATCTGGAAAGTCGTGTCCTTTTAATAGGACTCGTGGGTTCGAATCCCACCCCTTCCGCCAGTTTACGGATTTAGCTTTTTGGCTAAAATTTGATATAATAAAACAAAGGGCGATAAAATATTAATATTAAAAATTCCTGCCTGTGCAGGCGGGTAATATAAATCTATGGAAGAAAATAAACAAGAAACCCCTGTTTCTCAAACACCAGCAGGGAAAAAAATGAATGAAGGCAGAGTGATGGGTATCTTAAGCTATTTGTCTGTTCTTTGTTTGATTCCCATATTATTCACTAGAAAAGACAATGATTTTGTCTATTCTCACGCCAAACAGGGATTAGTACTTTTTTGCTTAGAGAACGTGGTCTATGTTATCTCTAGAATTGTTGCCGGAATCGGAATACAAATTAGTTTTAATATAGGCGGGGGAACAATTTCCATCTTGAGTTTGATTTTTAACCTCATTAATATTGGTTTATTGGTTTTGTCTATCCTTGGCATTATCAACGTGATACAAAACAAGAAGAAAGAATTGCCTTGGATTGGTAAATTCGCTAGAAACCTCAAGTTCTAAAATTCTAAAAATCTTCTTGAAAACAGGGAGATAGGGGTGTAGGAGTAATTTAGCTGGCGGTTCTGGAAAGACCGTGTATCGAAAGGTATTGTTGGTTCGAATCCCACCCCTTCCGCCAGTTGAAAGCCGAGCTTAGTTTTCCTGCTACGCAGACTCGCCAGCCGATTTTAGGCACAAAATTGAATTTTTTTAGTTATTTTTAGTTTTTTATTTATCATGCGCTAGCTCTTTTCATTT
>JAAZHW010000080.1 GCA_012510515.1 Parcubacteria group bacterium | reverse complement strand
GTTTTTGATAAAGAAAAAAATCGCAGTCAAATCGATGATATTATTGAAGAAATTCAAAAAATTCAAAAACAAGGCGGCCGAATTTTAATTAATACCCTAACCAAAAAAACAGCGGAAGAATTAACCGATTATTTAAAAGGACTAGACATCAAAGCTAATTATATGCATTCAGATACAAAAACTATTGAGCGCACAGAAATATTAACTAATTTTCGTCGTGGCATTTTTGATGTTTTAATTGGCGTTAATTTATTAAGAGAAGGACTTGATTTGCCAGAAGTAGAAATTGTTGCTATTCTTGATGCTGACAGAGAAGGATTTTTAAGAAATGAAACTTCTTTAATTCAATTAATGGGACGAGCGGCGCGTAATGTTAAAGGAAAAATTATTTTGTATGCCGACAATATTACTCCCTCAATTAAAAAAGCAATTTCTGAGGCTAATCGCCGTCGTCAAATTCAATTAAAATATAATCAAAAAAATGATATTACACCTCAAAGTATTAAAAAAGAAATAGTCGATTTAATTGAAAAAGAAGAATTAAAATAAAAAATTTATGGAAGAAAAAATAAAAATAAAAGGTGCTCGCACCCATAATCTCAAAAATATTAATTTAGAAATTCCTAAAAATAAAATTGTTGTTTTTACTGGATTATCTGGCTCAGGTAAATCATCGCTGGCTTTTGATACCCTTTTTGCTGAAGGCCAACGACGCTATATTGAATCTCTTTCACCTTATGCTAGACAATTTTTAGGTCAAATGGAAAAACCGGACGTTGATGATATTGAAGGATTATCACCGGCTATTGCTATTAATCAGAAAGCTTTATCACACAATCCCCGCTCTATTGTGGCCACCTTAACTGAAATTTATGATTATTTACGCGTTCTTTTTGCTCGTATTGGCCAACCAATTTGTCCGTTATGTAAAACTCCCATTGAAAAATTATCGCCTGATGAAATTTTTAATTTAATTTTAGAAAAAAGTAAAAATCTAAAAGTAGAATATGTAACCATTCTTTCACCGGTTGTTTATGGACGCAAAGGCGAATATTATCAATTACTTTATGATTATTTAAACAAGGGATTTTCTGAAGTGGTAATTGATGATAAATTTTATTCGCTTCATGATAAAATAACTCTCTCACGTTATAAAAATCATACTATTGAAATTGTTATTGATAAGATAATGATTAATGATTCCTCTCGCCTTTTTGAAGCGATTGAAACCGCTCTTGATTATAGTGATGGATTAATAGACATCATTTATCCATCTAAACCAGAAATAAAAATGATTTATTCTTCTCGTTTTAGTTGTCCCAATGATGAATTTTCTTTTCCTGAATTAGAACCTCGCCTTTTTTCTTTTAATAGTCCTTATGGCGCGTGTTCCGTTTGTCATGGTTTAGGCAAAGAAGATGTTTTTCTTAAAACAATTTGTCCTAGCTGCAAAGGCAAACGATTAAAAGAAGAAGCTCTTTCTGTTAAAATTGCTAATAAAAATATTTGGGATATTGTTAGCTTAACAATTGAAGATTGCTATAATTTTTTTGGTGAATTAAATAATAAATTAAATGAAAAACAATTAAAAATTGCCGGGGGATTAATTGATGAAATTCTTAATCGTTTAGATTTTCTTTTGGAAGTTGGTTTAGATTATATTTCTTTAAATCGTGAAGCAGAAACTCTATCCGGCGGCGAAGCTCAAAGAATTCGTCTATCCTCTCAACTGGGTTCTAAACTTTCTAATACTTTATATGTTTTAGATGAACCAACAATTGGTCTTCATGAACGCGATACAGATAAATTGCTCAAAACATTAAAAAAATTAAAACAAATGAATAATTCTATTGTTGTTGTTGAGCATGATGAAAAAACAATTTTTGAATCTGATTATTTAGTTGATTTGGGACCGGGCGCAGGCGTCAATGGCGGCAAAATAGTAGCTGCTGGTGAAACCCAAAAATTAATTAACGATAAAAAAAATAATTCTTTAACCCTAAAATATTTAAGACACGAAAAAGAAATTCCCATTCCTCGCCGTCGCACTAATTTTTCCGAAAATATCAAAATTATTGGCGCTCGATTAAATAATTTGCAAAATATCAATATTGAAATTCCTTTAAGGAAATTAATTTCTATTACTGGTGTTTCTGGTAGTGGAAAATCTTCGTTAATGGAAGTTATTTATCGAGGTATTAATCATAATTTATCGCGCTTTAACAATCCAATGGAATATGCCTCTAAAATAATGGGAGTAGAATATATAAGAAGAATTGTCCAAATTGATCAAAGTCCTATTGGTCGCACTCCAAGATCTAATCCCGCTACCTATACTAATGTTTTTGCTCCTATTCGTGATTTTTTTGCTTCGCTTGAAGATTCCCGCATCCGTGGCTATAACAAAAGTCGTTTTTCTTTTAATGTTAAAGGCGGAAGATGTGAAGCTTGTGAAGGCGCTGGCGCTAAACTAATTGAAATGCATTTTTTGCCACCTATTTTAGTTCAATGTGAAGTTTGTAAAGGCAAGCGTTTTAATCGCGAAACATTAGAAGTAAAATATCAAGGAAAAAGCATTGCCGATGTTTTAGAATTAACCGTTGATGAAGCATTGGATTTTTTTAATGATGTTTATCCTATCGCGGAAAAATTAAAATTACTTCAAGAAATGGGATTAGGTTATATTCAATTAGGACAAAATGCTACCACCTTATCTGGCGGTGAAGCTCAAAGAATAAAATTAGTCAAAGAACTTTCTCAAACCGCTTCTAAAACTATCTATCTTTTAGACGAACCAACTGTTGGCCTTCATTACTATGATATTGAATTATTATTGCATATTTTAGAATATTTGGTTGATCGAGGAAACACAGTTATCGTTGTAGAACATAATATGCATTTTATTAGATCTTCGGATTACATTATTGATTTAGGACCAGAAGGCGGCGCTAAAGGCGGAAAAATTGTTGCCAAAGGAACACCTGAAGAAGTAATTAAACAAAAATCTTATACTGCTACCTATCTTAAAAAATATCTTTTTTCTTATCATCCAAAAATATGAAAACCCAAATGAAAGAAAAAATAAAAAAAGCGCCCAATGTGCCCGGAGTTTATTTTTTTAAAAATAAACAGGGAAAAATAATTTACATTGGCCGAGCGGTTAATTTAAAAAATCGTCTTAAAAATTATATTTCCCCCACTGATCCCAAAACTCAAAAAATGACAGAAGAAGCTAATTCACTTTCTTGGCAAAAAACTAAAAATTTATTAGAAGCAATAATTTTAGAAGCTAACTATATAAAAAAATATCAACCTTTTTATAATATTAGAGAAAAAGATAATCGCTCTTTTGTTTATATTGTTATTCCTAATATTTCTTGGAGTTATCCGAAAATTGTTCGAGCCCGAGAAGTAGATAAATATTTAATAGGAAAATCTTTTATTTTTGGACCACTACAAAGTTATTCATTAGCTAAAAATTTTTTATTTATTATTAGAAAAATTTTCCCTTATAGCACTTGTCGATACAATCAAGAAAAACCTTGTTTTTATTATCAAATCGGATTGTGTAGCGGAAAATGTCTTGGTAAAATTACTGAAAAAGATTATAAAAAATTAATTAATGCTCTAATAGCTTTTCTAAGTGGCAAAAAACAAATAGCTAAAAATTATTTAAAAAAATATTCACCGAAAAAATTACCTCTTTTAAACCAAATTGATGATACTCCTTTAATTATTACAGAACCGTCAAAAAATAATTTTACTCAACGAATTGAAGGATACGATATCTCTCATTTCGGTGGAAAACAAACTGTTGGCAGTTTGGTAGTTTTTGAAAATGGTAATTTTATTTCTTCAGAATATAAAAAATTCAAAATTAAAAATGCTAAACCAAACGATGATTTAGCCGCTATAAAAGAAATGATAGAAAGACGATTTAATCATTTGGAGTGGCCATTACCTAATTTTATTTTAATTGATGGTGGAAAAACTCAAGTAAAAACCGTTGAAGATGTTTTAAAAGAAAAAAATATTAATATTCCTGTTATTGGCATTGCTAAATTTAATAATGATAAAATTGTTTTTGGAAAAAATATTAAAAAATCAGTAAAAGATTTAATTACTATATCTTTTAAAACTTTACAAAAAATTAGAAATGAAGCTCACCGTTTTACTAATGCGTATCGAAAACAAATTAGTCATTTAAAAAAATCCGCT
The DNA here is from genome assembly GCA_012510515.1 of Parcubacteria group bacterium. GTDB lineage: Bacteria > Patescibacteriota > Minisyncoccia > UBA6257 > JAAZHW01 > JAAZHW01. The sequence goes on along the minus strand of JAAZHW010000080.1, from coordinate 683 downwards.
AATAAATAGCGGGTTTTTTATTGGACTATAATCAATTTATTCGGTAGTAATACCATCAAATTCTGGAGAATCAACTTCTGCTTCTTCTTTGGTGGCGCGAACAATGCCATCTTTATGATGAGCAGGAGAATAAATTGTATAGAGTTTTAATGAATCAGTAGCTGAAAGATTGATAACGTTATGCTCGGCTCCAGCCGGAACAACAATTGCATCACCATCTTTTACGCTATATTCATTACCATCAATAACAACCTTTCCTTCTCCGTGTTCAAAACGGAAAAATTGATCATTATCAGGATGAATTTCCATACCAATTTCTTCGTTTGGTTTTAAACTCATTAAAACCAATTGGCTGTGTTTAGCCGTATATAAAACTTTTCGAAAGTTTTCATTTTCTAAAGTTTCCTTTTCTATATTAGTAAAAAATCCTTTCATATTTTTTATTTAATTTAATTCGACTTTCTATAAGCATAACACAACTATTTAATTTTTCAAAATAATTTTAAAAATAAGACTAATAAATACTTATTTTATAACTGTCACTGCTGTTTTTTAGTGTCATCCTGAACCCGCATCTCAGCGGGCAGGCCTGCCTGCCGGTAGGCAGGCGTAGCCCCTTACCCGCCGAGGCGGGTAAAAAATCCCTCTCGCACAGCAGTAAGTTTCCACGGTCATTCTGAGCG
>JAAZHW010000079.1 GCA_012510515.1 Parcubacteria group bacterium | reverse complement strand
CGTCAGGATGACACTAAAAAAACAGCAGTTATTCTAAGTGGAGTCCGCCGATAGAAGTGTCCTTAGGATGAAAATAAATATAAAAAAAATAAAAGGTTAATATAAATAAAAAAATAAAAATATGGATACATTACAAGAAAAACAAGAAAAAAAATTAATAAAAAATCCAAAAATTCCTCAAGATAAAATAAAAATTTGTGTTTTGGGGGGTGTTGGTGAAGTCGGTCGAAATTTATCTTTTATTGAATACAAAAATCAAATTTTAGTATTTGATTGTGGTTTGCGTTTTCCAGAAGAAGATATGCCGGGTGTTGATTTTATTATTCCTAATGTTGATTATCTAGAAAAAAATCGAAAAAAAATTTTAGGAGTTTTTATTACGCATGCTCACTATGATCATATTGGTGCTATTCCTTATATTGTTGAAAAAATTGGTAATCCAACTATTTATACTTCACCACTAACCAAAGCAATAATTTTGAAAAGACAAGAAGATTTTCCTCATCAGAAAAAATTAGACATTGAAACAATTGATACAAAAAATTTAAAATCAATCCAATTGGGACATTTTCGAGTTAATCCTTATTTAGTTAATCATAATGTGCCAGACACCTTGGGGTTTGCTACTGATACACCAGTAGGAACTGTTTTTTATATGCCTGATTTTAAGGTTGATTTTAGTCCGATTATTGATTCGCCAATTAATTTAAATCATATTAGTTATTTAGCTTCAAAAAATCCTTTAGTTTTAATGATGGATTCTACTGGGGCTGAAGAAACTGGTCATTCAATTTCGGAAAAAGGTATTTATGAAGATTTGGAAAAAATTTTTGAAAAAGCTTCTGGACGAATCATTGTAGCAACTTTTGCTTCATTAATTAGTCGTTTACAGCAAATTATTTGGTTGTCAGAAAAATTTAATCGCCGGGTTGTTATTGATGGTTATAGTATGAAAAGCAATGTAGAAATTGCTCGAGCAATGAATTACTTAAAGATTAATAAAAATACTTTAATTTCTCCTCAAGAGGCGCAAGGATTATTAGCGAGACAATTAACAATTTTATGTACAGGTTCGCAAGGTGAAGATAACGCTGTTTTAATGCGTATTGCCAATCGAGAACATAAATATTTTAGAGTCGAAAAAGGCGATACGGTTATTTTTTCTTCTTCGGTTGTGCCGGGCAACGAAAGAGCCGTTCAAAATTTAAAAGATAGTTTTTTTCGACAAGGAGCTAGAGTTTTTCATTATAAAATGATGGATATTCATGCTGGCGGTCATGCTCAACAAGAAGAATTAAAATTAATGATTAGTTTAATTAGGCCAAAATTTTTAATTCCTATTCACGGACAGTTTTCAATGCTTCAAGCTCATGCCGATATTGCCGAACAATTAGGAATGCCAAAGTCAAATATTGTTTTAACTAGCAATGGTCAGATTATCGAAGCAACAAGAAATGCCATTACATTAACTAATTATGAAGTGCCAGCTAATTATGTAATGGTCGATGGTTTAGGAGTTGGTGATATTGGTGAGGTTGTTTTGCGCGATCGAAATCAATTATCTAAAGATGGAATGTTAGTTGTTGTGGTTGTTATTGATGGGGAAAACGGTGAAATAAGAGGCGAACCAGAAATTTCTTCTCGAGGTTTTGTTTATTTAAAAGAATCTCAAAAATTAATGAGCGAAACAAAAAATATTGTAAAAGATATTATTAAAAAAACAGTTAGCAAAGATCATACTACTAATTGGGCTTATGTTAAAGATAATTTGCGTGATAAGGTGGGAGAATTTCTTTTTAAAGAAACTCAAAGAAGGCCAATGATTTTGCCATTTGTAGTAGAAATTTAATTATATTTTTTGAAGAATAATAAATAAATTTGATTCTTTTTGGTTTTCTTTTAAAACTCCTTTATCAATTATTTTAAAGCCAGCTTGTTTTGAAAGTTTTTCTAATTCCTTTAAAGTAAAACAATGAATATATCGCTGACATTTATTATTCCAAGGAATAAATATATCGTTAAAATCCAATGGATTTTTACCAATTAGCTTTAAAAAGAAAAATTTTAGCCGCAATTTTAAACGTTTAAAATTACGTGATTGTATTAGTTGCTTGAAAGACATATTCCAAACAGTTAGAATTAATAAACCATTGGGTTTTAAAACACGATGAGCTTCTTTTAAAAATTGGATTCTTATTTTTTTTGAAGGTAGATGATGAAAAACTGCTAAAGAAAAAATTTTATCAAAAAAATCGTTAGGATAAGGAATGATTGTTGGTAAACAAGTTTTGAAATTGCCAAAAGGATATTTATCTTGAGCAATAGCAATCATTTTTTCGGAAAAATCTATTCCGTAATAATTATTATTAGAAAAAAGTTCACAAAATCTTCCGTTGCCGCAACCCCAATCTAAAATTTTTTCTCCTTCAGCAATATAATTTTTTATCCAATTTTTAAAATTATTTGAAATAAAATTTCGCGTTTGAGAAAACTCTTCGGCAATTAAATTATAATTTTTTTGATTTTCTTTTAATATTCGTTTGGCTAATTTTTCATTCATGAAAATAGAAGAATTAATAATTAAATATATTGATAAAAATCCGATTAAAAATCGGCAGCAATTAGATAATTTAAAAAGATCTTACGCTAAAAGATATCAAACCTTTCTGCCGTCTAACGTTGAGTTATTAAAAGCTTATCATAAATTAGTAGAAAATAAAACTATTAAAAAAAATGAAGATTTAGAAAAGCTTTTAATAACTCTGCCGGGACGTTCATTATCGGGTATTGTTAATATTTCTGTTTTAACAAAACCTTATCCGTGTCCGGGGCAATGTGTTTTTTGTCCTATTGAAAGCGGTTTCCCCAAAAGTTATTTAAAGGGCGAACCAGCGGCGGATAGGGCTTTTGATTTGAATTATGATCCGTATTGGCAAGTAAAAAAACGATTAGAAATGTTGGTTAGCCAAGGGCATAATGTTGATAAAATGGAATTAAGAATTATTGGCGGCACTTGGTCTTTTTATCCGAAACAATATAGAACGTGGTTTATAAAAAGATGTTTTGAGGCAGCTAATAGTTTTGGAAAAACAAAAAAATCTTCCCAACGAAAAAATTTATTAATAGTCCAAAAAGAGAACGAAAAAGCTAAAGTGAGAATTGTTGGTTTGTCGATTGAAACAAGGCCAGATTATATTACCGAAGAAGAAGTAAAAAATCTTCGTCAATTAGGTGTAACAATGGTGGAATTAGGAGTGCAGAGTGTTTTCAATGATGTATTAGCAATTAATCAAACTGGTTTAACGGAAGAAATTATTGCTCAAGCAACAAAAATTTTGCGTCAAGGTGGTTTTAAAATTTTATATCATTTAATGCCCAATCTATCTGGGTCAAACAGAGAAAAAGATTTATTAATGTTTCAAAAAGTTTTTAATGATAAGCGATTTAAGCCCGATTGGATAAAAATTTATCCTGTTGTTGTAATGGAAAATACAAAATTATTTCAACTATGGAAAGAAAAAAAATATCAGCCCTATACTGATGAGCAATTAATAAATTTATTAATAGAAATAAAAAAATTATTACCGTATTGGGTGAGAGTAGCAAGAATAATTCGCGATATTCCAGCGCCAAAAATTGTGGCGGGAACAAAAATTTCTAATTTGCGAGAAATTATTCAAAGAGAAATGAAAAAGAAAAATTTAACCTGTCATTGTATTCGTTGTCGAGAAATCAGAGGCAATTATAATTTAAAAGAAAAAATATTTTTATTTAGAGAAGATTATGAAGTAGCTCAAGGAAAGGAAATATTTTTAACTTTTGAAAACAAAGACCGAACTAAACTTTTTAGTCTTTTAAGATTGTTTATTTCTGACAAAAACGAAAAACCAATTTTTAATTGTTTAAAAAGTTCTTCTATAATAAGAGAAATAAGAACTTATGGTGAATTAGTTCCTTTAGAAAAAAAAGAATTGGCGCCGCAGCATCGTGGTTTGGGTAAAAAATTAATAAAAGAAGCTGAAAAAATAACTAAAAAAGAATTTCGTTTAAACAAAATTGCGGTTATTGCTAGTGTTGGTACTAGAGATTATTTTCGAAAACAAGGATTTCGGTTAGAAGAAAGTTATATGACAAAGAATTTAAATTTTTAATTGATTTTTGATTTCTAGTGGTATCCTTTACTATTTTCAGGATGACAGAATGGAGATGTCATTCTGAGCGTTAGCCCTGCCTGCCGGCAGGCAGGGAAGAATCCCACGCAATGCAGTAATTTGCTGATTATTGCTAAAATCTATGAGATCCTTCGAGCTGAATTCCTCAGGATGACACTAAAAAAATAGCAATGAAAAACCAATTATGTGGCGGAAAAATTCTAAAAGAATTTTTCCGCCACTATAATAATATTAAAATTGAAAAATAATTGTTTTTAAGATAAGATTAAAAAGATGAAAATCCCTCAAGAAATAAAAAATGTTCTTTATAAAATTAATTCAATTCCTGATAAAAAATATGAGGCTTATTTGGTTGGTGGCTGTGTTAGAGATTTATTACTTAATCGTTTGCCCAAAGATTGGGATATTACTATTAATGCTACACCTCAAGAAATTCAAAAAATTTTTTCTAACAGTTTTTATGAAAATCAATTCGGCACTGTTTCAATTATTACGAATTCATTAGACGAATCATTAAAAATAATTGAAATAACTCCTTTTCGTTTAGAAGGAAAATATTCTGATAAAAGACATCCTGATGAAATTCAATTAGCTTTTTCAATTGAAGAAGATTTATCTAGGCGAGATTTTACCATTAATGCAATGGCTTTAAAAATTAAAAAAATAAAAAATGACAATACTATAGATTATGAAATAATAGATCCATTTAATGGTCAAAATGATTTAAAAAATAAATTAATTAGAGCCGTAGGTGATCCTTTCAAGCGTTTTAATGAAGATGCTTTAAGATTAATGCGGGCTGTTCGTTTGGCCGTTCAACTAAATTTTGAAATTGAGTCAGAAACAAAAAAAGCCATAATTCAATTAGCTGATAATTTAAAATATGTTTCTTTAGAACGAATTCGCGATGAGCTGATAAAAATTATAATGACTGAAAATGCAGCGTTAGGGATTGAAATGCTTCATGATTTAAAACTTTTACCTTATGTAATAAAAGAATTAGAAGATGGAGTAAACGTAATTGGTGTAACTAAAAAATTAAAATCTCATATTAAATACGAAAGCTTAACCGTTTTTGAACATTCTTTAAAAACTTTAGATTATGCTGCTAAAAATAATTTTAATTTAGAAATACGTTTAGCGGCGCTACTTCACGATATTGCCAAGCCCATTACTAAAAAAGGTGAGGGATTAGAGGCTAGTTTTAAAGAACACGAACAAGAGGGCGCTAAAATGACTAAGAAGATTTTAAGCCGTTTACATTTTCCCAATAAAATAATTGATAAAGTGGTAAAATTGGTACGTTGGCATTTTTTCTTTTATGATGTTGATGTAGTTACACCAGCTGGCGTGCGAAGATTAATTCGTAATGTTGGACCAGAAAATATTGATGATTTATTAAAATTACGTGAAGCTGATCGTAGCGGATCAGGATTGCCTAAAATTTCTTCTTATCGATTAAGACATTTAGAATATATGGTAGAAAAAGTTAAAAAAGATCCCATTGAACCAAAGATGTTGAAAATTAAAGGAGATGATGTAATGAAAATTCTTAATATTTCTTCTTCTCCTAAAGTAGGTTGGATGTTAAATATTTTATTAGAAGAAGTAATAGATGATCCTCAAAAAAACACTAAAGAATATTTAGAAAAACGAATAAAAGAATTAGAAAAATTAAGCGATCAAGAGTTAGAAAAAATGGCCAAAGAGGCTAAAATAAAAAAAGAAGAATTTGAAAAAGAAATTGACCAGAAAATAAAAGAAAAATATAATGTGTAAAATTTTTTAATATCGGGCTGTAGTGTAATGGTCGCACGAGTCCTTCGGGAGGATTTAGTCCGGGTTCGAATCCCGGCAGCCCGACAAAAAACAGAAAAGGACAAAATGTCTAAAAATGGATACATTCAACAATAATTAATTAGCAATAAGGCGGCGAAATTCTTTTAGAATTTCGCCGCCACTGCGCCACCGTTTATTTAACTCAATAACTTCTGGCTACGCTCGCCTCCGGCGGGCAGGCCCGCCTACGGCGGGTAAACCTGCCTACCGGTAGGCAGGTCGATGATCAGAATGACTACTGTTTTTTTAGTGTCATCCTGAAGGCGAAGTCTGAAGGATCCCATGGATTTCAGCAATAATCAGCAATCACTGTTTTGCATGGGATTCTTCGTTTCACTCAGAATGACTGCAGGGGTTTGCTGTGCAGAAGATTCTTCGTTTTACTCAGAATGACGACCTCCTTTTTGTCATCCTGAACGTAGTGAAGGATCCCACGGCTTTCAGTATTG
>JAAZHW010000078.1 GCA_012510515.1 Parcubacteria group bacterium | reverse complement strand
GTTGTAACGAAAGCGGAGGCGGATAAAATTGATGAAGAATGGACAATCGTTGCTGGAACGCATGATATTTTTGTTGCAGAAAAAGAGGAATTTGCAAAAAAAAAGAAATTTTGCGAAAAAGATTCGGTGGCAAAGAACCGTCAGATAATGATGTTCGGTGGGGTTTATTGAATAAGCAAATAATAGAAAACGCCAAAAACGGCGATTGGGGTTTGTACCGAAACACAAGATTTCAAATGGCGGAAATTCTACGAGGAGAAATGAAATTCAAAGACGCTTTACGAACTTATCTTGAAGTTTGTTATTTAGACCTCAACGGTGTGCGTAATGTTGACAGAATGAATGACTCAGAAATTTTGAAAGAATTTCCGCCATTTGATCCGAAAGAGTCGGCATTTTTGGCTCCGGGCGTTATAGATTTAATTAAGCGAATTGTGTTAAAATTGAATTTGGGCAAAAAAGAAATTAAACGGATTTTCGTTGAGCATAATTCGCGAAGCGAAAAATTTTTGAGATTGCCACTTTCTGTTGAAAAAGCGTGGCAATCTTTGGAGAAAGAAATTTAGAGGCGGCGCGCCAACTTCGTTGGCACGAAAAATTGCGGCAGCGAAAAAAGAAGCGGCGAAAACGAGCTTGCCTGTCGGTAGACAGGGGCGGGCAAAAATTCCTGGTGGACGCTCACTTTCAAACCCCCTTCCCTGCCTGCGCTGCAAGCGTCGCGGTAGGCAGACTTTTTGCCCGCCCGAGCGTCCAATTTGGCGCGTGCCTGCCCGCCGAAGCCTCGGTATAGACGGGAAGCGCGCCGTCAGTTCCGTTCTTTGCCGTGCTTCGCGCGGCCGAATCGGTCGGCAAAATTCCTGAAAGTTTAATCTTGGTGGGCGGAGCAGGATTCGAACTTGCAGAGCCATAAAGGCGACGGTTTTACAGACCGTTGCAATTGACCACTCTGCCATCCGCCCAATATAATATTGAATTATAAAGGTAGCAGAAAAAACTATCTTAAAAATAGGTTTGCTAAAAAATATTTATTATTTATAATTATTATAAATTAAAATATTTGCCCACGTAGCTCAGGCAGCAGAGCACATTCTTGGTAAGAATGAGGTCCGCAGTGCAAATCTGCGCGTGGGCTCTTAAAAATAAAAAGTCGGAAATCAAAAAATTAATTTATTTAGCTATAGATATGTCCCAAGAAAATTTAATTAAACTTCAATGTTCTGTTTGTAAAAAAATAAATTATTATACTTATAAAAACAAAAAAACAGTGCAAAGAAAAATAGAATTAAAAAAATATTGTTCTAATTGTAGAAGAACAACTATTCATAAGGAAACGAAAAAATAGATAAAATTTATCTTGAGGGTCCGTCGGTTAATTGGCAAACCACTGGTCTCCAAAACCAGAACTGCAGGTTCGAGTCCTGCCGGACCCGCAAAGATAGTATAAAATATGATAAAAAAAGACATTTTTTTCGCTTTGATTATAGGAATTGTTTCAGCTTTGCTTATTTGGCCATTGTGGTTAAATTTAGGAATTTTTTTGAATTATTGGTCGTTTCGCTTTGTTCTTTTAATAATTTGTCCGTTAGGAGCAATTTTAGTTTTATTAATAGCTCAATGGTTGAAAAAAATTAATAATATTTTTTGGCAATTTGCAAAATATGGATTAGTGGGAGTTTTAAACACTCTTTTGGATTTTGGCATTTTGAATTTGTTGAGTTATTTAACAAAAATTTATCAAGGTGGTTGGCTTATTTTTTTTAATTTTTTTGCTTTTTTTATTGCTAATATTAACAGTTATTTCTGGAATAAATATTGGACTTTTGGTAAAGAAGATAAAGGAAAAACCCAAGAATTTACTAAATTTTTTGTTGTTAGTTTAATTGGCTATGGGCTTAATTCTCTGGCTTTGTGGGCAGTTACTACTAGTTCGCCAATGTTTGATTTAAGCGTTGCTCAGTGGGAAAACATAGGCAAACTTTTAGGAACGATTCTTTCTTTAATTTGGAATTTTATTGGCTATAAAATTTTTGTTTTCAAAAAATAAGAGTTTTTATTCATTAATTTATAAAATTATAAAAAGTAAATATAAATTATAATTTATAATAACAATGCATTGCTTTTAAAAAAAATTTGATTAATATAAATATATATAAAATTATGAAGTTTTTATCGCGATTAGCTTTACAAATTTTACTAAATGCTTTAGGATTATGGTTAATTATTCAGATTGTCCCGAATGTTTTTTATCAAGGCGACGTTAAAAATTTAATTTTAATCAGTATTGTTTTAGGAGTTTTAAATTTTGTTTTAAAACCAATTATAAAATTAATTTTAACCCCTCTAATTGTTTTAACATTAGGAATTTTTTCTATAATTATCAATGCTTTTATTTTATGGTTGGCAACGCAGTTAATTACTGGTTTAATAATTCCAATAGGTTGGCCATTGCTTTGGGCAACGTTAATTATGTCGATTATTAATTCAATCTTTACTTTACTTACTAAAAAATAAATGAATCAAATAATTATAATTGCACAAATTATTATTTCTATTATTCTTGTTGTTTTAATTTTACTTCAACAAAGAGGTACGGGATTGAGTGGTATTTTGGGTGGAGGAGATTCAGGTTTTTATCAGCAACGGAGAGGTTTAGAAAAAACAATTTTTTATGCCACAATTATTTTGGCAGCTATTTTTCTAATTCTCAATATATTGGCTTTGTTCAATATTTAATATTTATGAAGTTTAAATTTAAATATCTTTTTAAAAAGGATTTTTGGAAAAATTTTTGGAATTCTCTTTCTCATTTGGAAAAAGAAATTTTTTGGGCAGCAGTAATCTTGATTATTAGCTCTTTAATTATTGGAGGAATATTTTGGTATTATTCTCATTCTACAGTAATAGCCAAAAAAGGAGGAGATTTAGTAGAAGGAGTGGTGGGACAGCCGACAACATTGAATCCTTTGTTTACAACAACAGAAATAGATCAAAGCTTAAGTAGTTTGGTTTATAGTGGTTTATTAAAAAGCGATGGAAAAGGAAAAATTATAAATGATTTAGCTGATTCTTATGAGAAAAGCGAAGATGGTCGTCATTGGGTTATTCGTTTAAGAGAAGATGTTTATTGGCATGATGGTGTTCCTTTTACAGCTGACGATGTTATTTTTACTATTAATGCTATTATGAATCCTGATACAGGAAGTCCTTATCGATTGTCGTGGCAAGGAGTAACAATAACAAAAATTAGTGATTATACTATTACAATTGATTTAAAAAATCCTTATGCTTTCTTTGAAGAAAATTTAAAGCAAAAAATAATTCCAAAACATATTTTCGGAGAAATTCCTTTAGCCAATATGTCTGATTTATCAACTTATAATTTTGAGCCAATAGGAACGGGTCCATTTAAATATCAAAAATTTGACGCTACTAAAAAAGGATATATTAATTATTATTCTTTTAGCGCCAATCCTTCTTATTTTAATGGTTGTCCTTATATTGATAATTACATAGTGAAGTTTTATAAAAGCGAAAGTGAAGTTTTAAAGGCTTTTGATTATCATAAGATAAATTTTATTGCCAATGTTTCGGCATCGAGTTTGGATAAAATTAATCGCAAATATAAATTATATCAATTTTCTTTACCTCAATATTTTGCTGTTTTTTTAAACGCTAATATTTCAAAACCCTTAGCCGATCGGAATGTTCGTTATGCGCTAAATTATGCTACGAATCGAGACGAAATTATAAAAGAAGTTTTTAATGGATTGGCAGAGAGTCTTGATGGACCGATTTTGCCATGGATGATGGGTTATGATTATAATTTAAAATTTGAATATTCTATTGATAAGGCCAAACAAATTTTAGCAGAAGGAGGATGGGAGGATAGTAATAATGATGGCATTTTAGAAAAAGTTTTGAATAAAAATGAAGAGCCCATCCCATTAAAATTTACTTTAATTACTCCCTCAACTGATTCGCTAATAGAAACCGCTAGTTTATTAAAAAAACAGTGGAAAGAAATAGGAGTTGATTTAGAAATTAAAATAGTAGATTCTTTTGAATTACAAAACGATTATTTAACAACGCGGCTGTACGATGCTTTAATTTATGGAAATATTATTAATTTAAAACCCGATCTCTTTTCTTTTTGGCATTCTTCTCAAAAATTTTATCCCGGTTTAAATTTAGCTTTGTACGAAAATTTAAACGTTGATAAATATTTGGAAGACGCTCGTTTAACATTAGATGAAAATCAATATAAAAAAGATTTAAAAAATATTCAATCAATAATTTTTGCTGATGCGCCTGCCGTTTTTCTTTATAATCCAAAATCTTTGATTGTTTCAGTGCCTTCTTTGCATATTGATAATTTAGAGAAAGTAGGATCTTCAGTGGAAAAATATTTCAATGTTAATCAATGGCATTTAAAAACCCAAAGAGTAATAAACGAAGATTAATTTAAGTAATTTTAATTTCTGGATTTTTTAATTAAATTTAAATGATTATCATAAACTTAAATTATTTAATAAGGCAAATTATTATTAGTATTTTTTAATTTTTTTAATTATTAATCAATCGGAATTAATTATTCTTTAATAATTTTTAATATGGTTGGTTTGCCGCGGTGGCGGAATTGGCAGACGCGCACGGTTCAGATCCGTGTCCGCAAGGAGTGTGGGTT
>JAAZHW010000077.1 GCA_012510515.1 Parcubacteria group bacterium | reverse complement strand
GTGCAAGCCCTTACAGGTTCGAATCCTGTACCCTCCGCAATAAGTAAAGCGAATAAGGAAGGTAAACAAACCAATTTATTGGTTTGTGTCAGGATTCGAAGCGACGAGGGTGTGCGAGTTTAAAAAACGAGCACCGCGAGCGGCGGGCTGCGAGAAATTTTCTTTAGAAAATTTACTTGTAGCCGAATCCTGTACTTTCCGCAACTACTAGAGAAGCGATGTGAAAAAGTTATTAGTTTGCGTCTGGATTCAAGACGTATAGCAATAAGCAAGACAGATATTTGAATATTCTTATTTAGCTATTACTATGAGTTAGTAGTAGTAATAAATAAGCATAAGCTCCTATTTTTTGGTCCTATTTGACAATTAATTATAAGTTTCATAGACTAATAACGTGAAATATCAAAAAAAAACTTGATTAATAGAAAACTTAACGTTAATGGTCGATAGTTAAGTTAAAAATAAATTTAATATTAAAATTTAATAAGATATGAAAAAAAATTTAGTTATAATTTTGATTGTAGTTATTATAATAATAGGTGGTGTTGTTTTGATTTCTTCAAAATCAAAACAAGGAGAAGAAATTATCTCGCCCACCCAACTAGCAGAAGAATCAATGTTAGATGAAGAATCAATTTCCTCCGAAGAATCCCAAATTAACTCTTTAGATTCTCTTTCTTTAGAGGGTAGCTATCAATGCGTTTATACTATTGAAGAGGGTTTAAAAGTTATTACTTATGTTAAAAATGGCAAGATGAGAACAGAAATTACTTTAGAGGGTGGTGATACCAATATTTCTCTTTATGCGGATAATAAGGTTTATCAATGGAGCGACAAGGAAAAACAAGGGATTTTTATGTCAGTAGAAGAAGCAAAAAATCAACAAGGGACAGAAATTGAAAATCCTGATGAGTATCTTAAAGAGATTAAAGTAAAATATCAACCAGATTGTAAGAATATAGATTTAGATGATAGTTTATTCATAGCACCAAAAGATGTTCGGTTTCAAGATCTATCGCAACTATTAAACCAATAAAATAAAATGGGAGGTAATAGAAAAAAGAAAATGGCTGACACAAAATAGTTAAATTAGAATAAAAATTTATGAAGAAAATTATTCTTTATATTTTAATCGGTGCTTTAGTCATAGGCGGAGGAATTTTTGTTTATCAAAAAATTAATTCTTCAAAAGTTCCTGCTTCTTTCCAATTAAAAAATCAACCGCAGATTTTGCAAAAAGCAATAAAATTAGACCCAAACAAAGCTGTTTGCGACCAAATTTCTTCTGCGGCGGTTGAGGGGATTTTGGGAGAAAAAGTGGAGCGCGTAGAAAGTATTTTCGAAGCCCCCTTTAGCATTTGCCAGTACTATTTTTCAGACAATGATTTTTTAAGCTTAAGCAGCGGTAATTTTAGTAGCGGCCCTTTTAGTTATGAAGAGCAGAGAAAAAATGCAGAGATCTTGGGCAAAGAAGTAAAAACCAATCCTAAAATCAATACCGAGCATTTTATTGTTATGGAAAAAAATGGGTATGTTGGCGAGATAATTTTAAAAATTACAGACGATTATTTTTTAGGCATTGATTTTTTTAGTCTGAGAAGTATGCATTTTCGCAAAGTAACAAGCGAGGAAGTGGCAGTTGAATTTTCAGCCAATTTAGTTAATTATTTGCAAACCGGCAAGATTAACAAGATAAATATTGATTTTTCTAATACAGGAACAACCTCCCAGCCGGCTGAGGATCAAAGCTTTACCCAAGAGGATTCGGGTGGAGTTCCTTTGCCTGAGGATGAAGAATTGATTAATTCTTTTTCTAATTTAATAGATCAAGGAAAAGTTAAAGATGCGTTGAAAATGCTTTCTTTGCAAAATATCAGTTCCGAAGAAATGAAAAAAATGTGGCAAGAACAATTTGAAGCGATGAAGTCAGTTAAAGTTCTTTTAGTTGAGCCAGTAATGAAAAACAACTGGACAGACCAAAGGCGTGAATATAAAGTTGTTTTAGATATGATGATGGACGAATCTTCCAAAGATGCTTCGATACCTTATTATGGTTATGATCAGGGTAGAAATACCCGTTTCATTACTCTAATAAAAGAAGGAGATAAGTGGTTTATTGAAACAATTACTACTGCGCCTTAAAAATTTTTTAATTAAAAATAAAAATATGATTTTTCTTTTGATATTTATTGTAATAATAGTATTGTTCTTTATTTTTGGAATGAAATATATAACTCGCGAGAGAAGAATTTCTTGGTCAGGAGAAGTAGTTGACAAAGAGCAGTCTGAATGGACGGATGACAACAACAAAACAATCATTGATTATATTTTAAAAGTAAGACTGGATGATGGTAAGATGCATGAAGTTAGTGTGGCTAAAGAATTTTATGACGAGGTAAAAATCGGCGATAAACTTAAAAAAGATTTAGGAACTAGCAGGCCAACTAAAATTTAAGTTAAATGAAAGAAATTTTTCAGTGGCTTTTTGCTCCCGAAAAAAATCGTTATTTAACGATAGGCTTAATTTTAACTGCTTTAGGAGTAATTCTAATTCCCATTGTTATTGGTATTCCTATTGCTGGAATTGGTTTTACTATCTTTGCCCTCGGAGTACTCATCTCCTATGGTCAAAAGATTCCAAAAGTCAAAAAAATAATTAAAGGTTTTAGAAAACGTTTTTTCAGATGAGAGATTTTATTAAAAAGTTTGTAAAACTGAAAAAATGTTGTATTCTGATTTAGAATCAGTTATTTTTAAGGTTATTTAATTAATAATATATTTAAATATATGACAAAAGAAAATATTACCCAACAAGAAAAAAAAGAAGAAAATAAATCTTCACAACCAACGGCTAAAGAAAAAGATATTAGAATGGCAATTGTGGCTTATATTATTTTTTTCATTCCTCTTTTAACAGAATCTAAGAATAACCCATTTGTTAAATTTCATGTAAAACAAGGATTGGTATTATTTATTAGTGGAGTTATTGTCGGAATAATTAACTCTATTCTTCCTTGGCGACTCTGGATAATATCTAGATTATTTAATCTTGGCCTACTTGTTCTAATGGTTATTGGAATTATGAATGTTTCTAAAGGGGAACAAAAACCATTGCCAGTAATTGGCAAATTTGGAGAGCAATTTAAATTTTGATCTCATTTCAAAAACTTAGTTCGTTAAATATTAATAAAAAAATTTTTTAATGGTAATAGTACTAATTTTGATTATTAATTTTTTGCTCTTAGAAAAATCGAATTATCCTTTAGCAACTACTAAGCCATAAACTTTTTTAGCTCCATTTTGCTTTAAAACTTTAGCTGCTTCTATTAAGGTTGCTCCAGTGGTAGAAATATCGTCAATTAAAATAATATCCTTATTTTTGATTTGATTAGCCTTAATAATTTCAAAAGAATTTTTAATGTTTTCAAATCTAGCTTGATAGCTTTTGATTTCCATTTGTGGTTTTTTGAATTTTTTTCTTTTTAAAGTTTCGTAAAATTCTAAATTTAAATCAAGGGCGAATTTTTTAGCTAAAACCTCTGATTGATTGAAACCGCGCCAGCGATATCTTGCTGGATAAAGTGGGATAAAAGTTACTAAAGGTTGTTTGTTAGTTAATTCTGGTTCAAAAACAGCTAAATAATATTTTTTTAAAATTTCATTTAAAGGATCAACTAATGGTTCAATAAAATTATATTTATATTCCCAAATAATTTTTTTAACTAACTTATTTTCATAAAAAGTAGCAGCTCCTAAAATTTTTAGAGGATTATTTTTATGGGTTTGGCAGGGTTGTAAATTAATTAATTTTTTATTGCACTTCGGGCAAAAAGCCCAACTATTTATTTCAATTTTTTTAAAGCAATTTAAGCAAAGATATCCTTGGGGATTAGTTAGTTTATTTTTTGCTAGGTTGCAGTTTAAGCATGATACTGGGAAAAATAAATCTAAAATAAAATCAGTTGATTTTTTAAAACTCTTCACTTTTTTATTTTTTTTATTTTGCTATAATAATAATTATAATATGAATATGAATCCCTCTAGCAATATTTTAACAAAAATAAAAGATTTTGTTTT
>JAAZHW010000076.1 GCA_012510515.1 Parcubacteria group bacterium | reverse complement strand
GTATTCAACTCTTAGGAGTTGCATAAGTGCTTGTGAACCTTCTGTTTCTCCCTAACATCTTCTGTACTCTATTGTTGTGATGATATCGTTAATAAGTATGTTATAGATAATGGTGAGTATTTAGATATTGATGTTTGTAATGCTAATTGTAGTTTAATTATCAAATATGTTTTTAAAAAATATTGGGTTAAAAATTAAAAAAATATTAAAAAATACCAAAATTAGAAATGGATTGATGTTGGGTTTGTTGTTTTGTTTTATATTTGTTTCTTCGGCTAAAGCAAGTCTTATTGAAAAAATAACAGGAGATGCATTATCCAGTCCATTTATTTGGATGGGTAATTTAGTTTCATTCGTAGCTAATCAAATTATAATTTTAGAATCAAAACTTTTATCTTTAATTGTTGATGCTTCGGTTTTTACCAAAATGCCAGTAGTGATAACTGGTTGGAAAGTAGCCCGTGATTTTGCTAATTTGTTTTTTATTGCTTTGTTAGTATATGTGGCTTTTGGTTATATTTTACGAATTAATACTAAAAACAATCAAAAGCTTTTGGTTAATATTATTGTAATGGCTGTTTTGATAAATTTTAGTTTAATGATTGGTGGTATTATTATTGATTTTTCTAATGTCTTTTTTAATTATTTTCTTTTTGGGCCATCAGCGGGTTCGTCTGAAGGAAGAGGGATTTATATTTCTAATGCTTTAGCTAACGCCTTTCAATTACAAAAATTTCTTAATTATCAAGAAGCCGATGATTCTTTAACGCCTGTTCAGCAAAAGTTAGAAAACAAATTCGACGATTCAAGCATAGGTGACAAAGTTTTTATGTCTATAGTTCGATTAATATTTAGCATTATTTTTAGTTTTATGGTAATTGTTGTTTTAGGAGCTTTGGTGGGAACATTATTAGTTCGGCTTTTTTCTTTGTGGATATTGTTAATTTTAGCTCCTTTGGCTTGGGTAGTAAATTTGTTTCCTATTCCAACTCTAAAGAGGCTTGGAGGAGAATGGTGGGGTAATTTTTTAAAGCAATGTTTTATTGCGCCAGTAATTGGATTTTTTGTTTATTTAGCTTTATTAACAGCAAGTAATTTTAAATCATTAAAATTTAGTGATGCTTATATGGCGCAATTTAATCAAGGATTATTTGGTGGTTCTACTAACACGATGTTTAATATATTAAGTGTTTTGCAATTACTTTTGGTGATTGGTTTTTTAGTTGGAGGATTAATGGCTGGTCAAAAATTAGGAGATGGCGCTTCAAAGGCAGCATTGGGGTTTGCTAAAAAAACAGGAGATAGGGCAGGAAAAATGGTAGTTTCAGGTGGTAAAAAATTAGCAGTGGGAGCTGCTACTCCAGCGGCCAAAGGAATACAAAAGGGGTTAGAAAAATCTTCTAAGGGTATAAAAACAGTCGCTGCTTTAACGGGTGTAACCAAATTAAGTCGAGGGATAGTAGCTCAATCAGAAGAAAATAAGAAAAAAGCTAATGAAAAGAAAATGAAAAAATATGAAGGTTATGATAAAAGTCAATTAGAAGGAATAATAAAAACTTTTGCTAACGATAGACACGAAAAAGCAGCGGCTTTGGCGGCTTTAGCTAAGAAAACCGATGGTGATATTGGTCTTAAATTTAAAGATAATGTAGATTTATTATCAAAATACGGATTTAATAATGAGTATAAGAGTGTAATGAAAGCTCATCCAGAGTGGAATAAAAAAATCTTAGAAACAGCTAATAATGTTGTTGATGGAAAAGCATTCACTAATCAATTAGCTGACGTTATTTCTGAAGAATTCAAAGGAAAAGACCCGACTGAAATTAAAATTCCAACCTTGCCTGATGAAAATGATTCTTCTTATAAACAATTATCTGCAGTAAGAGACGGTATTATTCAATGGAAGGCCAAAACTACTGAACCTAAAGAATTAGGACGTTCATTAATGTTAGCTAATAAAAACAATCCTAGTCAACTAAATAATGATATTAATAAGATACTTGATGATATTTATAAAAATGATGAACAAGCGCAATTTAAACTACTTGATTCCTTAAATAATTATCCGTTGGGCGCTAAGACTATAGAAGATGATGCTAAATTAAAAGGAATTTATGAAAATTTATTATCAAAATATGATAAGAGCGCAATGAACGTTCATCCAGAGTGGAATAAAAAAATCTTAGAAACAGCTAATAATGTTGTTGATGGAAAAATATCCATCAATCAATTCGTTGAAGTTGTTTCTGAAGAATTCAAAGAAAAAGACCCGGCTGAAATTAAAATTCCAACCTTGCCTGATAAAAATGACCCTTCTTATATGCAATTATCTACAGTAAGAGATGGTATTATTCAATGGAAGGCCGAAACTACTAAACCCGAAGAATTAGGACATTCATTAATGTTGGCCAATAAAAAGACTCCTGATCAGCTAAATAGTGATATTAATAAACTGATTGATGATATTTATAAAAATGATGAACAAGCGCAATTTAAACTACTTGATTCCTTAAATAATTATCCGTTGGGCGCTAAGACTATAGAAAGTAATGATAAATTAAAAGGAATTTTTGATAACTTGAAAAAGAAAGAAATTGAGAGAAAGGCCAAAGAAGAAGCAGCCAAAGAAAAAAATAAAAGAAGATAGCAAAAAAAATATTATTTATGATCAATTTGGTAATCCTATAAACCAATAAAATAAAACTATAAATATGAATGAAAAAGAATTAATTAATCAATATAATCAATTACCTGATAAAATTCAGGATTTATTGATGAGTGAAGAAATTGCCGATCTCATTAAAAATGAGACAGATATTAATGCTCTTTCTTTAGAAAAAAAACATATTATTTCCAAAATAGTAGGCGATGTTCTTTTGGGAAATTTATCTTATAAAGATTTTACTCCAACCTTAATTGATCAACTAGCCATTAATCCAGTTATAAGTAAAAATATTGCTCAAAAAATAGAAAGTCAAATATTTTTTCCCATTAGAGAAGATCTGGAAAAAATTTATCGTAGATTTTCTTTTAAAGAAGAATCAACAAAAGAAGAGTCAGAGGTAGAATCAAACAAAGAATTGAAAGAAGAAATAAAAATAGAAGAGGTGCCATTAAAAGAAGAATTAGAAAAACCAATAGAATCAGCTATTTTTGCTCCTCCAATAATTGAATCAACAGTAAATAATAACGAATTTTTATCAGAAATTCAGCCAGTAGCAACGAAAAAAAATATTCTCATTGAAGAAAAACCCATTGAGAAAACAACAAATAAACGTTCATTTAAATCTTTGTTTCATTTTAGAAAATCTAACGAAGAAAAAACTCCATCACCTATTATTATTGGCAAAGAACAAGAAGAAATTGTTAGACCAGTTTTAGAAGAAAAATCACCTTGGATTATTTCTTTTGATGAAATTAAGCCATCAAAAGAAAAAATTGTTTCAAAAATAGAACTTGATGGTAATAAAAATAAAGTAAATAACGAAGAAATAAAAACACCGCTAGCCACTGATGAATCTTTAGATAGATCAATGGAAAAAAGAATTTTTCAAACACCTTCGGAATTTGTCAAAGATCTTTCTAGTGTTGAAATTCCTTCAGAAGATTTTTTAGTTACGAAAGAAAAATTGGAAGAAAAAAAACAAAATATTGAAGTAAAACCAGAAATAAGTTTGGAAATAAAAAATGAGCAAAAACAAGAAATAAAACCCGAGATTACTTCAATAACAGAAGCGCCAATAAAAGTAGTAAATTATTCTGAAAACGGAAAAGATATTTCTTTAAAAAATTTAGAAGAATTGCCGGAAAATTTTAGTGTTGAAAAACAATTTGAGAAACCAGCGTTTAATTTTTCTAAATTAGAAACAGAAAGTTTAACACCTCAATCAACTCCAATTAATAATATTCAAACTGAATCAGTTGTTTTTTCGCCTGAATCAGAAAAAAAATCATTAGAGCAATTAGCATCTCGTTCAGAAAATATCAGCGAGCCATTAAAAGAAGAAAAAAAAGTTGATCTAGTTGAAGATTTGGTTTTTAAGCCAGATAAAGAACAAAATGAAGAACAAATTTTAAAGGAGGAAAACAAAAAAATAATTGAAACTATTGAAAAAAATAAGGAAGAAAAAAATGAGATTGAAATAAAAGAAGAAAATTCAAATATTTCTCAAGAAAGTATAATTAATAAACCAAAAGAAGAAATATCAAATATTCCTCAAGAAAATATTATTGATTTAAGAAAATTAAAATTCTAATTATATGTCAACAACACAAGTTCCTCAATTTATAGATATGGAAGCCAAAATTATAGGGCCATTAACCCTGAGGCAATTTTTGTTTATTGCGGCTGGGGGTGGTTTAATTTTTGGTTTGAGCTTTATTTTACAAACTGGCTTATTGATTATTGTTGGTCTTTTTATTGCCGCTTTATCAATTGCTTTGGCTTTTGTAAAAATTAATGAGCAACCTTTATATAAAGTTATTATCAACGCTTTCAAATTTTATATCAGTCCTCGTTTATATACTTGGAAGCGTCAACCAAAAAGTAAAGAGTTGATAAAACCCGTAAAACCAATAGTCGAAAAACCAAAAACTCAACAAAGACGTTTAACTTCTGAAGAATTGCAAAAAATCGCTGAGGAATTAGAAAATAAAAAATAATTATGTTAGGAAATTCTGTTTCAACTGAAAAATTTGTAAGCATTAAAACCATCAGAGATGATAGTGTCATTTTAAAAGACGGTTCATTAAGAGCGGTTGTGATGGCATCGGGTATTAATTTTGATTTACTTTCTGAATCAGAACAGGATATGATTATTAATGCTTATCAAAATTTACTTAATGGCTTAGATTTTACTTTGCAAACTCTTGTTCATTCCCGAAAAATAAATATTAATAATTATTTAAAAAAAATTAAAAAAAGAGAAACTCAAGAAACTAATAATTTATTAAGATTACAAATAGGAGAATATTATAATTTTATTGATGAATTAGTAAAAACTTCTAATATTATGGTAAAAAGATTTTATTTAATTATTCCTTATTCAGCTATGCCAACAGAAATAGCAACAATGAGTGGTTCTTTATCTCAGGTTTTTCAAAAGATACCTTTTGGCAAAAAAGAAACACCTAAACAATTAGAACAAAAAGAAGAGTTGGACTTTATAAATCAAAAATTACAATTAAGTCATCGAGTAAACGCCGTTATCACAGGGCTCAAGCCAATGGGAATTAATGCTATTCGTTTAAAAACGCCAGAATTAGTAGAATTATATTACAATTTTTATAATCCAGAAAAACAAGAAAGGACTGATTTAACCATTGCGTCGGAATTAGAAGATTTATCTTCAGAAGAAGATAATAATTTTTAATAATAAAAATATGCCAGATTTTTCTTTGTTTCAATCAAAAAAAGACGAAAATATAAATATTCCTAAAGTTTCGCAAACCGGTTCTCAAACTATTTCAGAAATTTTAACACCGCCGGCGTTAGAAATAGAATCTAATTATTTAAGATTAGGAGATTTATATGTGAAAACCTTTTGTATCATTTCTTATCCTCGTTATTTAACTACGGGCTGGTTTTCACCAATTATTAATATTGATCAAACGGTTGATGTTTCTATTTTTGTTGAGCCAATTGATACTGCTGTGGCTTTAAAAAAACTACGACGAAAAGTAGCTCAAGTTGAAGCCCAATTAATGGAAAAAGAAGAAAAGGGAACGGTAAGAGATCCAGTTTTAGAAACAGCTTATTTAGATTTAGAAAATTTACGAGATGCTTTGCAACAAGCGAGGGAAAAATTATTTGAAGTGGGAGTTTATATTTGTATTTACACTTCTAATCTAAAAGAATTAGAAATATTAGAACAAAAAGTTATTAATTTTTTGGAAGGGAAAATGATTTATATTAAACCAGCTTTGTTTCAACAAGACAAAGGATTAGAATCTTGTTTGCCATTAAATATTGATCGATTAGGCGTGCATTCAACTTTAAATTCATCTCCCGTAGCTACTTTTTTTCCATTTATTTCTTTGGATTTAACTTCTGATGAAGGAATTTTATATGGTATCAATCGCCATAATAATAGTTTGGTTATTTTTGATCGTTTTTCTTTGGAAAATGGTAATATGGTTATTTTTGCTAAAGCCGGGGGTGGTAAATCTTATTTTTCTAAGTTAGAAATTCTACGTTCATTGATGATGGGAATTGATGTTATAGTAATTGATCCAGAAAAAGAATATGCTCATTTAGCCGAAGTAGTAGGTGGTTCTTTTATTAATATTTCTTTAACGTCAGAACATCACATTAATCCTTTTGATTTACCTCCATCAAGACCGGATGAATCATCGGCCGAAATTTTAAAATCAAACATTTTAAATCTCATGGGGTTATTAAAAGTAATGTTAGGCGATTTAACCTCGGAAGAAGTTGGAATTTTAGACAGGGCATTGGCTGAAACTTATGCTTCGCGTGATATTACACCGGATAGTGATTTTTCTAAATTAATTCCGCCATTAATGGAAGATTTGCAAGCCGTGCTTGAAAGTATGGAAGGGGGTGCTTCTTTGGCTGATCGTTTATATAAGTTTACGCGTGGTACTTTTGCCGGGTTTTTAAACCAACCAACTAATATTGACATTGATAATCGATTAGTAGTGTTTGGTATTAGAGACTTAGAAGATGAATTGAGACCAGTGGCAATGTATATGGTTTTAAATTTTATTTGGAATTTAATTCGCTCCCAATTAAAAAAAAGAATTTTAGTAGTAGATGAAGCTTGGTGGATGATGAAATATCCGGCTGGTGCTGATTTTCTTTTTGGACTAGTAAAGCGTTGTCGTAAATATTTTATGGGCGTTACTACTATTACTCAAGATGTGGAAGATTTTATTCGTTCACCTCAAGGAAAGCCAATTATTACTAATTCTGCTCTGCAGCTTCTTTTAAAACAATCACCTGCTTCAATAGATGGGATAGGAGAAACTTTTAATTTGACTGAAGCCGAAAAGCAACTTTTATTAGAGGCAAATGTTGGGGAGGGAATATTTTTTGCGGGAGCTAAACATGTGGCTATTAAAATCATTGCTTCTTATACAGAAGATCAAATTGTTACTACTAATCCATCTCAATTATTAGAAATTGAAAAGGCGAAAAAAATTTTTGATGATAGTTTGAAATAATTTTTCATTTGTCAATTTAAAAAATAAATTTTATAATCATGGAAGAAGATGAAATTTTACAACAGAATGGAGTAAATGAAGAAGAAGAGACGGAAGAATCTAATGAAAATTCTTCGCCAAAGATAACTTTTATTGAACTTATTCTTTTTCCTTTACCTCTATCAATTATTGCTGATTTAGTTGATTTAATTAGTTGGACGGGTATCGGAACAATGATTAGTTGGGGTTTGGATATTTTATCAGCTGGTAGTTTAACATTATATTTATTTTTGAGAGGATTAAGAGGGGAATTTATGCTTTTATCTGGAGTAGTAGAAATGATTCCCGGCATTGATTTTTTACCCATTAGAACTGCTACTCTCTTATTACTTTATTTTAAACAAAAAAATCCTAACGTAGACAAAACGATAGAAAAATTAGGAAAAATAATTAAAAAATAAATAAAATATGGACAAGAAAAAAATATTTATATTAGGATTTATTTTATTGAGCTTTCTATTAGTTATTTTTTTGATAGAAAAAAATGTTGTTTTAGCGCAAGTTAATAAATTACCGCAAAGCTTTTTGTATTTAACATGGGAGTCGAATGGTATTGTCCCGATTGATTATCAAGCCAAAGCTCTACCCGCCCAATTAGCAATAATTAAAGTATCGGTTCAACCATTGATTTATTCTAAAGGAGCTTATTTAAATTCTGATAATTGGAATTATCGTTGGTATATTGATAACGATTTGATTAATGAAGGAGTGGGATTAAAAGAAATTCGTTTTACAGCCGATAAGTTTAATGGAACTTCTTATGTTGTAAAAGTGAAAGTTTTAAGTCCAGTTTCTTCAACGCCATTTGAAAAAAGTATTACTATTAATTTAGCTAATCCTCTGGTTTTTATAAAAAATAGTGATACAAATAGTATTATAATTAATACTGGTGTAGTTAATAGCGATGTTGTTAAATTAGAAGCTGTACCATTTTTCTTTAGTAGTTATGATGCCAATAAATTCAATTATAAGTGGACTATTAATAATAAACGAGAAATAGATTTTGATAATAAAAAAGAAATTTTTGTCTTTAATTTAGAAGATAATTTAGAAACATTTCCTGTTAAATTAGTAGTTGAAGATGTTGGAAAATTTATTGTTAGAGCAGAAACGGCCATTAATATAAATTTTGTAAAATGAATAAAAAAATAATTTATCTTATTGTTTTAATATTTTTAGGCCTTTTTTCTAATGAGGTAATTTTGGCTCAATCAACTTCTACGGCTTCTACGACTAATCAAGAAGTACTTCTCACTGGCGGAGGAAAATGTTTAGAAATTCCTTTACCATTTATTGATCAATGTCCATCAACTCCAGCAGATTATTTGTCAGGATTATATAGATTGGCTTTATCAATTGGTGTAATTGCAGCTGTAGCTATGGTAATTATTAGTGGTATTAAATATGCTATGAGTGGAGATAATGCGAGTAAGCAAAAAGAAGCGCGAGATCAAATTATGGATGCTGTAATTGGATTAGTAATACTTTTTGCTTCTGTTTTAATACTTCGGACAATTAATCCCGACTTAGTTAATTTAGGTAATTGGTTACCACCAACAGGAGTGCCAGAAATGGAATATAATTGGAGTGCTTACGAGTATTCAGAAAAACAAATTAAAGATTTAAAGAAAAAGTGTAAAGATTGTAACGAGTTTTGTAATGATAAGTATGACGATGAAGACGATGAAGAAGAATTAGCAGAATGTTTAGATTATTGTAGTTCTTCGCCAAAATTTTGTAATAATGCAGCTAATAAAATTGAACCACCTCCTTCACCATCTCCTTCACCATCTCCTTCGCCATCTCCTTCATCATCCACTTCACCCTTCTTTTCACCCTCCTATGCTCCACCACCCCTTTTATAGTCCTCAAATTTCTTCTACTCTCACATTTAATCCTGTTTCTTTACGTTAATAAACGAAAAAAATTATATGAAAAAAAATATTATTATTACTATAGTTGTTATTATATTAATTGCCGGTTTGGCATTAGGTTTTTATTATTTTTATTTAAAACCACAAGCCGAAATCAATGAAACTTCCTTGTCAGAAAAAGGGGGAGGAATTTTACCAACAATAACTGTTTCGCCTACGCCTTCAACAACATTAGAAAATATACCAACTTTTTTTCAGCCTGTTTTGAAAAAATTAACTACTAAAAATATTTTAGCCTTTTGGCAAAGTAGCACCTCTACTTTACAATATTTAACTCCAGATGGTTTGTTTGAAATTAATCATTTTGACTTAAAAGAAGAACAAAAAGATTTGGGTATTAATTTTTCAACAATTTTATCTATTGAGCCATCAACAAAAGGAAAAGTTTTAATTAAATATTTAGCTGAGGGAGCAACAAAACCAGCTTATTCGATTTTAGACATTAATACACGAGAAATTAAAAATTTAGATTTATATGTTAAAAGTGCTACGTGGTCGCCGGATGGGAATAATTTAATTTATTATTATTCGGATAGTCCTCTCTATTATCAAGAAAATTTTAAAGAATCAAGTTATTTAGCTCAATTAGATAAAAATTTAGCTAATCGAAAAATTATAATGAATTTTAAAACTTCGGGCGATATCAATCTTTTATGGCCCGAATCAAATACTGTTTATATTATTGAAAAACCCAGCGGGATGAATGAATCAACTATTTTATCTTTTGATTTGAAAAATAAAATTTTTACTCCTTTTGTTGGTGCCCAATATCCAGCAGCCTAAATTAAGCTTGATTAATAAAGATGCTTTGGTCTTAGCCG
>JAAZHW010000005.1 GCA_012510515.1 Parcubacteria group bacterium | reverse complement strand
CGCTTAATATCTTCTTCTGTTGTTTTACTAAAAACTGGCACTATAGCTTGATATCCTAATTCATGGGCCGCCCAACCTAAATGCGTTTCTAAAATTTGACCAAGATTCGTTCGGGAAGCTACACCTAAAGGATTTAAAATAATATCCACCGGCGTCCCATCGGCTAAATAAGGCATATCTTCCTCTGGAACAATTTTCGAAATAACTCCTTTATTACCATGACGTCCAGCCAATTTATCACCAGCCATAATTAATCGACGTTGAGCTACTTCAATTTGAATTCTTTTGATAATTCCCGGTTCTAATTTATCACCTCGATCGCGAGAAAAAATTCTAATACCAACAACACGGCCTCTTTTGCCGTGTTTTAAAATTAATGACGTATCTTTAACATCTCTAGCTTTTTCACCAAAAATAGCGCGCAAAAGTCTTTCTTCGGATGTTAATTCTCCTTCTCCTTTAGGAGAAATTTTTCCAACTAAAATATCACCACTTTTTACTTCCGCTCCAATTCGAACAATTCCTTCTTCATCTAAATCTTTTAATTTTTCCAAAGAAACATTAGGAATATCTAAAGTAGTAATTTCTGGACCTAGTTTTGTTTCTCGCACATCACAAATAAAATCCTCAATATGAATTGAGGTGAATAAATCTTCTCGCATAACTCGATCAGATAAAACAACAGCATCTTCGTAATTGGCACCTCCCCAAGAAATAAAAGCCACTAATAAATTTTTACCTAAAGCAAGCATTCCGTCTTTAGTTTGCAAGCTATCAGCCAAAGCCTCTCCTTTTTTAACTTTTTGACCTTTAGAAACAATTGGCCGTTGAGAAATACAAGTATATTGATTAGCTCGAACAAAATTACGTAATCGATAATTTTTATAATTTGATGTTTCTTTAATTTTAATTTTAATATGAGTGCTATCAACCTCTACCACTTCACCATCAACATCACTAATTAAAATATGACCAGAATCATGAGCAGCTTTTTCTTCCATTCCAGTTCCCACTAATGGCGCTTCACTATACATATAAGATACCGCCTGACGTTGCATGTTGGCGCCCATCTGAGCTCGATTAGCATCATCATGTTCTAAAAATGGAATAAGCGAAGGCCCAACGCTTAAAATTTGAAATGGTGAAATATCAATAAAATTAATTTCTTCTCGTGAATAAAAACCCGGCTCTCCTTTATAACGTGCCTCTACTGTTTCCTCTAAAATTTTTCCTTTACTATCAACATTTATATTAGCGTGAGCAATATAATATTTTTCTTCTTCATAAGCATCAAGATATGCAATTTCGTCTGTCACTTGACCATTTTTTACTTTAAAATACGGAGTTTCTAAAAATCCTAAACGATTAAGACGAGCAAAATTAGCCAAATGAGTAACTAAACCAACATTTGCTCCTTCTGGCGTTTGAATTGGACAAATACGACTATAATGAGTGGGATGAACATCGCGCACTTCAAATCCTGCTCGTTTTCGATGAAGACCACCCGGCCCAGTGGCAGATAAGCGTCGTTTATGTTCTAGTTCTGATAAAGGATTTTCTTGACTCAAAAATTGTGACAATTGAAAAGTACTAAAAAACTCCCACACAATCGCCATCATTTGTCTCGCATTAATTAATTGAGCGGGCACTAAATTATAAACGTCAAACGTTGACATTCGATCTTGAATTGTTCGACGCATTCGCATTACGCCAACCCGTAATCGGTTTTGCAATAATTCGCCGACTGCTCTTACTCTTCGATTTCCTAAATGATCAATATCATCAGGTTCAACTGTTTCATCATTATTAGAATTAATAATTAATTTAATAACATCTATTAAATCATCAATGGTTAATATTTTTTGATCTGTTTTTTTTGTATTTAATCGCTGATTTAATTTAAACCGCCCCACTTCGCCTAAGTCATAACGATCATTACGAAAAAACATTCCTTCAATTAACCCCTTAGCGCTTTCTACAGTTGCCAAATCACCCGGTCTAATTCGTTTATAAACTTCAATAAACGATTCATTTCTTGTTTTGGCTATATCTTTAGCTAAAGTCTTTTCAATATATTTTATTTCTCCATTATCTACCTCTCTAAACGTATTTAAAATATCGTCGTTATTCTCCAATCCAAAAATACGCAAAAGACAACTTACTGGAACTTTTCTTTTGCGATCAATTTTAACATAAATAGCTGAATCAATATTTGTTTCAAATTCTAACCAAGCACCTCGATTAGGAATTATTTTTGCTCCAAATAATTTTTTTCCCTTATTAATATTAGCTGTTAGATATAAACCACTAGAACGAATTAACTGCGAAACTACTGTCCTTTCAACACCATTAATAATAAACGTACCACGATTAGTCATTAAGGGAATTTCGCCAAAATAAACCTCTTGAATTTTAGTTTCTCCAATTTTTTTATTTACTAATTTCAATTGAACTCTTAAAGCCGCTTCGTAGGTTAAATTTTTTTCTTGACTTTCAATATCGCTAAATTTAGGCTCATCAAGAAAATAATTTTCAAAATATAATTCTAATTCTTTTCCAGTATAATCTTTAACTGGTGATATTTCGTCAAAAAGCTCTTTTAATCCTTCTTTTAAAAACCAATTATATGATTGAGTTTGGATTTCGGCTAAATATGGTAGATTGTTTAATGTTTGAAAAGAACGATGAGATGATTTAGAAAAAATTTTTTGTTTGAGCATAGGTATTTAAATTTTATTTAGAACAAAACTTTAATTTATTTTTATTATTAAAATTTTTTAATTGTAAACGAATAACTCTCCTTTAGAGTTATATATGAAATTTTTTTATGATGGCATTTTTATTTCAATCAATGATGTAAATTAGTTAAAAATATTTTAAACCAACTTATTTAAAAGATTTATTATATACTATTCAAAAAAATTTTTTTGTCAAGAAAAAAATATTTTATACGGTTTTTTGGTAGCGAAGTTCAAAAGATTTCACTACCACCTTACTAAATAATCACCCTTAATAATTAATAATAAACGATTTTAAAATAAGTATTTATTAGTCTAATTTTAAAAATGACGTTTTCACTGATGTCATTCTGAGGGCCTCAGCCCGAAGGATCCCCTGCCAACTCATAAACAACTATTTTTAATGTGGATGGGATTCTTCGCTAACGCTCAGAATGACAAAAATAAAATACTCGGGATGACGTCTCCGTTTTGTCATCCTGAACGTAGCCTGCCCGCCGTAGGAGGGTGAAGGATCCCTCGGCTTTCAGCAATAATCAGCAATCACTGCTGTGGATGGGATTCCTGCCTATCGGCAGGCAGGCCTGCCCGCCGAAGGCGGGGCTCCGCTCAGAATGACCACGAGAGTGTATAATATTTATTGTTTTTCTACTCCTAATTTCCGATGTTTCGGTGTTACCCAAAAACCCATATATTTTTTAAAAAGCAATCGCGTTTGAGCATCAAGAGCTGGAACACTGCCAAAAAATATTAAATTAATTGGTGTTAAAATCCATTGCAAAATAAATAAAACGTATCGCCATTTCCCATAATAAGGTGGTTTAGGAGGCAAAAACCAAACACCTAAAACAGCACAAGTAATAATTCCAACATTAGCTACTGTTAAAATATAAGAAGTAACTCTTGGTAAATAAAATGAAAGAATGGTGAAATTAAACTTTGGACCACCCAAAGTAATCGGTAGCCAACCCAAAAGAAAAATAATAATACTAGTTACCGCCCAACTATAAAAACCTTCAAACAAATAAAAACCAAATTCTATTTTCTTTTTAAGAGATATTTTTTTATTTTTTACAAAACCAAAAAACACATAAGTAATATCTAATACTCCATAGGCCCAACGACGTTGTTGTTTATACTGATTAGCCATTGTTTTGCTAAATTTTACATCAACATTAGAATCCATTGAAACGGGATAATGCAAAGGTACTGCTTCCCAATCACCATCATAGTATAAAAAGCACTGCCAAAAAATCCTTGAATCCTCTGAAACGACATTAGTTTGCCAAAAATCCACATCAACTAAGGCTTTAAATGGCATTGAGTGTGAAGAAAAGGTTGTCATTTTTTCCGGACGAGATTGCTGAATTAACTGAAAAAATGTTGAAGAAAAAGAAATTACTCGAGCTAAAGCCGGTGCTTCCCAAATATTATTATTAAATAATGGTACAGGTTGATAACTAGATCTAAGCGGTTTTGCCGCTGTTAAAAAATGGTACGTTAAACAACCAAAATAATCAGCCGGTACCACTGTATCAATATCAAAAGTAGAAACTAAAATATTTTCATAAGGAATTTCTAATGAATCTATAATTTCTTTCTTAACTTGCCTAGCTGCCCAAGCTTCATTAGCTCCTTTACCAGCAATCTCACCTTCAATATTTTTAGGATGAACAGTAATTAAAAAATGTTTAAAATTGCCACTATATTCTTCTTTAATTTTTTTTATTGTTGATTGAATTTTTTCTTGAGCTCGCTCTTCGGTAGCCAATACCACAATAAATTTATCCAAAGGATAATTAACATTACTCAAGGCCTCAAAGGTGCTAGAAACAACATCAAACGGCTCATCAACCATCGGTAAAATTACTAAATGATAAATATCACGCCAATCATTTATTGAAATATTATATTTTTCTTTTGATAATTCTTTTAATTCTGTTAACCAATTTTTTTTAAGATTTTCTTTTACTACTCTAAAACTATAAATGGCATGCCAACTAAAATAAATTGTTTTCACTAACCAATAAGCATCAAAAACAATAATAAAAATTGCCGCCCAAACTGGCAATTTCCAAGAAATTATAAATATTAAAATTAAAGTTAACCAAGAACACAATCCCGGCAATATTTCAAAAAAACGAAAAATCCTTCTTTCTTTAGCATCACTCAATTCATCAGCTTTTCCTACTTTTAAATAATAATCATTCATATTTAGTACGCCCGGCGCGAATTGAACGCGCAATCTTCGGCTCCGGAGGCCGACGCTTTATCCGTTAAGCTACGAGCGCGGGAGCCATAATTTTATTTTTTCGCTTAATTATAAAGTTAAACATTTTTATTTTTTTCGCAATTTATCTTACTACCGACTCTAAAAGTCGCAAAGTAATCGTTGAATTAGTTGCATCAAGTTCAGCCTCAAGATCAATAAGAATAGTCATTGGATAATAAATATCGCCAAAATCAACATTAGTAATAATGAGCATTTTATAAGTTTTGCTATTTTCTTCTTTTTAAAAAATTTTCCGCTTTCAAAACAAATATTTTTAGCGGAAATAAAACGGCGGGGCTTCATTCCGCTGCCACTCGCAATTTCATTTATTCCTCTTCTTCCGCTGCTTCTTCGTTAATGTTTTTCAAAATCAAATCATCCAATTCTTTTTCTGCTTCCTGATCCATTTTATCAAGCTCTCCAGCTGTTTTATCAAAATCGTTAATCATCTTATCTATTTCTTCATTCAAATTTTTGTATCCCTCATTTATTTTTCGGTATGACTCTATAACTTCATTCATCTCTTTGTCGTTTTCTGCCATTAGAGATTTTATTTCCTCTTCGTATTCTTTTATTTCTTTTTCTTTATCATCATTATTGCTCATATTTTTATTTTTTGTTTAATCGCCTTTTTAATTCTATTTAGATAGTTTTTTATTAAAATCTTTAATAAAATTGTTTATCTTTTCTTCGTCAACTTGTTGATAAAGATTGAGGTATTCCTTCATCAAACGATTCCATTCGCTAATTTTAAAATTTTTATCTAATTTTAAACCACTTTCTTT
>JAAZHW010000075.1 GCA_012510515.1 Parcubacteria group bacterium | reverse complement strand
CTGATAGCTTGCAAACTAAAGACGGAATGCTTGCTTTAGGTAAAAATTTATTAGTGGCTTTTATTTCTTGGGGAGGTGCCAATTACGAAGATGCTGTTATTTTATCTGACCGAGTTGTGCGAGAAGATTTATTTACCTCAATTCATATTGAGGATTTTGTTTGTGATGTACGAGAAACAAAACTAGGTCCAGAAATTACTACTTTAGATATTCCTAATGTTTCTTTGGAAAAATTAAAAGATTTAGACGAAGAAGGAATTGTTCGAATTGGAGCGGAAGTAAAAAGCGGTGATATTTTAGTTGGAAAAATTTCTCCCAAAGGAGAAGGAGAATTAACATCCGAAGAAAGACTTTTGCGCGCTATTTTTGGTGAAAAAGCTAGAGATGTTAAAGATATGTCATTAATTTTAAAACACGGCAAAAGAGGCCGTGTTGTTGGTATTAGAATTTTTTCTCGCGATCGAGGTGATAAATTAGAACCGGGGATTATTAAAAGAATTCAAATTGAAGTAGCTCAACGTCGATTAATTATGGCTGGTGATAAATTGGCGGGACGTCATGGTAATAAAGGAGTTATTTCGAAAATTGTTCCAGAGGAAGATATGCCTTATTTAGCTGATGGGACGCCGGTGGACATTATTTTAAATCCTTTAGGTGTAGCTTCCCGAATGAATCTTGGTCAAATTCTAGAAACGCATTTAGGGTGGGCGGCTCATGAATTAGGATATCGAGCTATTGTGCCAGTTTTTAGTAAAACAACAGAAGAAGATATTAAGCGTGAATTAAAAGAAGCTGGTTTGCCAGAAGATGGTAAAACGATTCTTTATGATGGTAGAACCGGAGAGACTTTTGGGGGACCAGTAATGGTTGGTTATATTTATATGATGAAACTTATTCATATGGTGGAAGATAAAATTCATATGCGCTCTATTGGGCCATATTCATTAATTACTCAACAACCTTTAGGTGGAAAAGCTCAATTAGGAGGTCAACGATTTGGCGAAATGGAAGTTTGGGCGCTTGAAGGATATGGAGCAGCTTATGCTCTTCAAGAAATGTTAACAATAAAATCTGATGATGTAAAAGGAAGAATTGCTACTTACGAAGCAATTGTTAAAGGAGAAAGTTTCAAAAGTCCTAATATTCCTGCTTCTTTCCACGTGTTGGTAAGTGAATTAAAGAGTTTAGCTTTAAACGTGAAATTAATTGGAGTAAAAATAGGAAAAAATTTTTCTGACGAAGAAGAGAAAGAAGATGATTTATTTGAAAAAATTTTAGAAGATACACAATCATTGGTCGAAAATAGTAAAAATTCTAATCAGAGTCAAAATAAAAAAGAAGAATTTAATTAAATAAAAAAAATTATGTTGCCAGAAGATTTTGATGCTATCAAATTAAAATTAGCTTCACCTCAAGAAATTATTTCTTGGAGTCATGGTGAAGTAACCAAACCAGAGACGATAAATTATCGTACTCAACGACCAGAAAAAGATGGTTTATTTTCAGAACGAATTTTTGGTCCCACTAAAGATTGGGAGTGTTATTGCGGAAAATATAAAAGAATTAGATATAAAGGAATTATTTGTGATAAATGCGGAGTAGAAGTAACTCGTTCTAGTGTGAGAAGAGAAAGAATGGGTCATATTGCTTTGGCTTGCCCAGTAGCTCATATTTGGTTTTTAAAAAATATTCCTTCTCAAATTTCTTTATTTTTAGGAGTGAGTCAGCAACAATTAGAAAGGGTAATTTATTATTCAGCCTATATTATTACTGATGTTAACAAAAAAGAAAAAAAGAAATTATTAAAAGAATTACAATCCGAATATCAAACCAAAAAGAAAAAAACTGAGCAAATAAACATTTTGGAAAATATTTATAAATATAACGTTGAAGAAATTAATAAAATAGAACCATTAAAAATAATTTCGGAAGCCGAATATTTTAATTTAAGTAAAAAATATGGTCATATTTTTGAGGCTGGTATAGGAAGTGAGCCAATTGTAAAATTATTAAAAAATATTGATTTAAAAAAAAGAGAAAGACAATTGATAAAAGAGTTCAAAACTCAAAAAGGTGATAGAAAAAAAGTTTTGCTTCAGTTAAAATTAGTAAAATCATTTATTAAAAATAATTTACGCCCCGAATGGATGTTTTTAACCGTTTTACCTGTTTTACCACCAGATTTAAGACCAATGGTGGCTTTGGATGGAGGGCGTTATGCCACCTCTGATTTAAATGATTTATATCGCCGAGTAATTAATCGCAATAATCGTTTAAAAAAATTATTAGAATTAAATGCTCCTGAAGTGATTATTCGTAATGAAAAAAGAATGTTGCAAGAAGCGGTTGATTCTCTAATTGATAATTCAGCTCGGAAAAATCAAATTCAATCAAGTGCTCAAAAAAGACCATTAAAATCTTTAACCGATATTCTTCAAGGAAAACAAGGACGATTTAGACAAAATTTATTAGGTAAACGAGTTGATTATTCTGGTCGTTCGGTTATTGTTGTCGGTCCAGATTTAAAACATTATGAATGCGGTATTCCTAAAACAATGGCTTTGGAACTATTTAGACCGTTTGTGGTGAATAAACTTTTAGAAAGAGGAGTGGTATTTAATATTCGAAATGCTAATCGATTAATTGACCAAGGTCCAGCAGAAGTGTGGGCAATTTTAGAAGAAGTAATAAAAGACCGTTTTGTATTACTTAATCGAGCGCCAACATTACATCGTTTGGGTATTCAAGCATTTAAGCCCGTTTTAATTGAAGATTTAGCCATTCGAATTCCGCCAATGGTTTGTACAGCTTTCAATGCTGATTTTGATGGCGATCAAATGGCTGTTCATTTACCATTGACCAAAGAAGCGCAAAAAGAAGCAGAAGAAATTATGTTATCTTCTCGTAATTTATTAAAACCAGCTAATGGTGAGCCAATTGTTAATCCGACAAAAGATATTATTTTGGGTTGTTATTATTTAACGAAAATTTTTGATAATTTAAAGGGAGAAGGAAAGGTTTTTTCTTCACCAGAAGAAGCAATGCTAGCTTATGATAATAAAATCATTGATTTAAAAGCTAAAATAAAAATTAAACCCTATAAAGAAAATTATTTAAAACAAGTAGGTGAAGAATTGATTGCCGAAAAATATAATAACCCCGATGATTTGATAGAAGTTTCAGTTGGTAAAATTATTTTTAATGAAATTTTTCCTAAAGATTTTCCTTTTGTTTCTAATGTGATTGAGAAAAAATTCATTAATAAATTAACAGATTTCATTATTAATTATTTTGATGCTGAATCAGCTATAGAAATGATGGATAAAATTAAAGAAATAGGTTTTAATTATGCAACAATTTCTGGTATTACTTGGTCAATGAATGATTTAATTATTCCTAAAGAAAAAGAAGAAATTTTAAAGGAAACTTATAAAGAAGTTGAAACAATTGAAGAACAACTTAATGAAGGATTACTTTCCAAAGAAGAAAAAAAGATTCATGTTATTCAAGCTTGGGAAAAGAGTATTTCTCAAATTCAAAAAAATGTTCCTAAGGCTTTATCGCCGGAAAATTCTGTTTATCAAATTATTGATTCTGGTAGTCGTGGTTCGTGGGCACAATTAAGTCAGATGATGGGAATGAAGGGATTGGTTCAAAGTCCAAAAGGAGAAATTATTGAATTGCCAATTCTATCTTCTTATAAGGAAGGGTTATCAGTTTTGGAATATTTTATTGCCAGTCATGGCGCTCGTAAGGGTTCTAGTGATACAGCTTTGCGAACAGCTAACGCCGGCTATTTAACTAGACGTTTAATTGATGCTACTCAAGATTTGATTATTACCGAAGATGATTGTAAAACTAATAAAGGTATTATGATTAAAAGGGGTGATGGTTTAGAGTTTGGCCAAAGTTTTAGAGATAAAATTGTTGGTCGGACAAGTTTAGAAGATATAAAAATTCATAATAAAATAATTGTTAAAGCTAATGAAATTATCAATAGTAACGCAGCAGATTTAATTGAGAGCTCAGATATTCAAGAATTAAAAGTTCGTTCACCAATCACTTGTAAAACTTTATGGGGGGTATGCGCTAAATGTTATGGTTATGATTTAGCTTATAATAAACCGGTTGCTTTGGGTACACCAATAGGAGTAGTAGCGGCTCAATCAATTGGTGAGCCGGGCACACAATTAACTTTGAGAACTTTTCATAGTGGTGGTGTGGCTGGAGAAGATATTACTCACGGTTTGCCAAGAATTGAAGAATTATTTGAATGTCGTAATCCTAAACATAAGGCTATTATCAGCGAGATTAACGGAAAAGTTATAAAAATTGAAGAACAAGAAAAAGAAATTTTAATTGAAATAAAAGCTGATGTTAACAAAGAAGAGAAAAATAAAGATTTAAAAAGAACTACTAAAAAATTAGCGAAAAAAGAAATAGAGAATATTATTGATTATTCTATTCCTAAAAATAAAGTTATTTTAGTAAAAGAAGGTGATAAGATTATGGTTGGACAAAAATTATGTGTTGGCGATATTGATTTAAAAGAGTTATTAAAAGTAACCGATAAAGACACTGTAGAAAGATACATTCTTAACGAAGTGCAAAAAATTTATATTTCTGAGGGTGTGTTGATTAATAATAAACACCTTGAAGTTGTTATTCGTCAAATGTTTGATAAAGTAAGAATTAAAAATCCGGGTGATTCAGAATTTTTAGTTGGTGAAGTAGTTTCTAAATCGAAATTTATAGAAGAAAACAATAACCTTAAAAATAAAGGAAAGAAGCCAGCTCGAGCCGTTCAGTTATTTTTGGGAATTACTCGTTCAGCATTATTCAGCGAAAGTTTTCTATCGGCCGCCTCTTTTCAAGAAACTACTCGTGGTTTGGTTAATGCCGCCATTGAAGGAAAGGTTGATTATTTGCGAGGACTCAAAGAGAACGTTATTATTGGTAGATTAATTCCGGCAGGAACAGCTTTTAGAAAAAATGATCAAAATCAAAAAGAGCAAAAAAAAGAAAATATAAAAAAATAGAAAAGATAAAAATTTAAAAAATAAAGCGGCAGAAGTTAAAAATTCTGCCGCTTTTTAATAAATTTATTAAATTACATTTTAATTTTTATCGTCAGAAGAATTGTTTAAAGCTTTTAAAGAAAGACTAATTCGGCCATTTTCATCATCAATTTTTATTATTTTTAATGTTAAAATTTGACCTAATTTTAAAACATCTTCTACTTTGTTGATTCTTCTATTAGCGATTTCTGAAATATGCAAAAGCCCATCTTGATTTCCTCCTAGATCAATAATTGCTCCAAAATCTAAAATTTTTATTACTTTACCAGTAACAATTTCACCTTCTTTATATTCATGAGTAATAGATTTGATTATCTCAGCGGCTTTTTCTCCGGCTTCTTTGGTTGGAGCGGTAATAAAAATTTGACCATCATCATTTATATCTATTTCTACATCTGTTTTTTTGATAATATCATTAATTACTTTTCCTCCTGATCCAATAACATCTTTAATTTTATCAGGATTAATTTGAATGGTAAAAATTTTAGGAGCTAAAGGAGAAAGGGTGGAACGAGGAGTAGGAATGGTTTCTTTGATTTTTTCTAAAATTTGGAGACGGGCTTTTTTAGCTTGAGCAAGTGCTTCTTCTAAAATTTTAATAGTAATACCTGTTATTTTTACATCCATTTGAATACCCGTAATGCCTTTTTCGGTACCAGCTACTTTTAAATCCATATCTCCATAATGATCTTCTGGTCCTTGAATATCGGTTAGAATTTTATAATTATTTTCATCTTGAAGCATTAATCCCATTGCAATACCAGCCGCTGGTCTTTTTATGGGAACACCAGCATCCATTAAAGCTAAACTTGATCCGCAAACAGAAGCCATGGAAGAAGAACCATTAGAAGAGAGAATTTCTGAAACAACTCTGATCGTATAAGGAAATTCATCTTTATTAGGAATAATAGGCAAAAGAGATTTTTCTGCTAAAGCTCCATGACCAATTTCTCTTCTTCCTAAATTTCTCATCGAAGAAATTTCTCCAACAGCATAAGGTGGAAAATTATAATGATGAAGAAAATTTTTAGTGCCGTTTTCTTCAATGGTTTCGATGGTTAGTCCTTTAGATGGAGCGGCCAAAGTAACAATTGATAAAGCTTGAGTATCACCTCGCATAAAAATTGCCGATCCATGAACTCGAGGAATTAAACTTACTTCACAATAAAGTGGTCTAATTTCGTCTAATTTTCGATCATCGGGTCTTTTGTTTTTTTCTAAAATATTTTTGTGAACAACTTTATCAATTTCTTCTTCCAAAATAATAAAGGCTTCTTTAATTGAGGAATCAGTTAATCCTTCATTTTGTAAAAATTGTTTTAAATCATTTTTGAGTTGATTTAATTTTGAAGAGCGATTTATTTTATCGGAAGTATAAATAGCATCTTCTAATTTATCCTTAATAAATTCTAGGGTTTTTTCTTTAATTTGAGAATCAATGGATTTTAAAACAACGTTGGTTTTAGTTTTGCCCATTTCTTTAATAATCTCTTTTTGAAAATTTTGTAGTTTTTCGATTTCTTTTAAAGCTAATTCCGTTGCTTTAATTACTTTTTCTTCTTCAACTTCATCTCCACCTATTTCAAGCATAGTAATCTTATTATCGGCACTACTTAAAAACAAATCCATTATTCCTTCATTACGTTCTTGATAGGTGGGATTAATTTTAAATTCGTTTAGATAGCCAATCCGAATAGCTGAAATTGGTCCTTCCCAAGGAATATCAGAAGTGGCCAGAGCAATAGAAGTGCCAATTAAAGCAGGAAAATCAGGGTCATTATCATTATCAATAGATAAAACCGTAGCGACAATTTGAACTTCGCGACGTAAATTTTGATTGAATAATGGTCTAATTGAACGGTCAATAAGTCGACCAGTTAAAATAGCGCTTTCCGAAGGTTTTCCTTCGCGACGAACAAAACGACTACCTAAAATTTTTCCAGCTGCATAGAATTTTTCTTCGTAATTTACCGTTAAAGGGAAAAAATCATTATCTAAATTATCAGTTTTTCCCATCGTAGCGGTTATCAAAACAGTTGTTTCGCCATATTGAATTAAGAGAGCCTGATTGGTTTGTTTTCCTAATTCTGAAAATTTTACCGAAAGATTTCTTCCGGCAATTTCTAAAGAAAAAATTTTTTCTTCTTTCATATTTAATTTTTCCAAAAGACAATTTATTTAATAGCAGGGGACAAGATAATAATTTATTTTTTATCCTCTCCTCCGCATTAATTTAAATTGTTCTTTTGGATTTTTATTTTCGATAATTCCCAAATTATTTTGGAAATTTCGATTTTGATTTTTTTATTAATGGACTTTTTATAAGAAATTTTTGAGAGTTTTTTTCTAAATCAATAAAATCATCGGCTACTTCTTTTATTTTAGCAGAAGTATTGTGTCCAAAAGAAATTACTTCTACTATTTTTCCTAAACTTTTCAAATATTCAATCAAAGGAAGAAAATCACCATCGCCAGTTGCTAAAATAATACTATCAACGCTAGGAGCAAGACGAATGGCATCAACAGCTATTCCCACATCCCAATCAGCTTTTTTTAATCCATTAGCATAGACTTGTAAATCTTTCATTTTTAATTCTATTCCAATGTTTTCTAAAGCATCAAAAAAAGAAGCTTCTTTTTCAACGGTATCACTTTTGACAACATAAGCAATGGCTCTAATTATTTTACGATTAGCAGCGGCTTTTTTAAAAACTTCATAAAAATCTACTCGAGATTGATAAAGATTTTTAGCTGAATGATAAAGATTTTGAATATCAAAAAAAATCGCTACTCGCTGATCTTTGTATTTCATTATCATAATAAATTTATTTTAAATTTAATTCTTTAATAATTTTATTGTATCGGCGAACCGATTCTTTTTGTAAAGAATTTAAAAATTTTTTTCTTTTAGAAACCATTTTTAAAAGACCGCGACGAGAATTATTATCTTTCGGATGAGTTTTTAAATGGTCGGTCAATTTTTTAATTTGCTCAGTTAGAATGGCAATTTGAACTTCTATTGAACCCGTGTCTTTTTCGGTTTTACCATACCGATTGATTAATTTTATTTTTTCTTCTTTTTTTAACATATTAAATTAATAATATCATAAAAAAATAAATTTTGCAAGAATAAAAATAGTGGTATAATAAAAGAGAAAAAAGATATGGATAATAAAAATTTGTTATTTTATAAAAAACAATATCTTGAGTATTTAGAGATAGAAAAAAATAGAAGCACTAAAACAATAGAAAATTATAATCGTTATTTAACGAAGTTCATTGATTTTTTGGAAAAAAAATTAAATAAAAATAAGGAACAATTAACACTGGATGATATCAATCAAGAAACTGTCAGAGCATTCAGAATTTATCTTAATCGATTAGAGATTGATAATAAAAACTTAAAAAAAATAACACAAAATTATTATATTATTTCGTTGCGGGGTTTTTTAAAATATTTAAGTAAAATAGGAATAGAATGTTTATCTTCAGAACAAATAGAATTGGCTAAAGTTTCTCGAAATGAAATTAATGTGATTAGCTTTGAGGAATTAGAGTGTTTATTAGATGCACCGGAAACTAATTCAATTAAAGGTTTGCGTGATAGAGCAATCTTTGAAGTTTTATTTGCGACGGGATTAAGAATTTCAGAGTTATGTCGTTTAAATAGAGATAGTATTAATTTAGAAAGGGGAGAATTTAGCGTTAAAGGAAAAGGAGGAAAAATAAGAGTTGTTTTTCTTTCTGATTCAGCTAAAATAGCTTTAAAAAAATATTTAGACAAAAGAACTGATTTAGAAGAGCCACTTTTTGTTAGTTTTAAAAAATCTAAAAAATTAGAACCACGAGGGCGTTTAACATCCCGAACGGTTGAACGTCTAATTAATTATTATGCCAAAAAAGCCGGAATTGTTAAAAAAGTAACTCCTCATACTTTAAGACATCTTTTTGCTACAGATTTATTACAAAATGGAGCCGATTTACGTTCAGTTCAAATGCTCTTGGGTCATTCAAATATCAGTACCACTCAGGTTTATACCCATTTAACAGACAAAGAATTAAAAGAAATTTATCAAGCTTTTCATGGGCGTCGAAGAAAAACGCATTAATTTGACAAATTATAAAATTATTTTAATATTAATAAAATATTAAATTTATATTTATGATAAATAATAATCAAACAACTACAACTAATAAAGATTTGATAGAAACAATAGAAGGTTTTATTGGAATTTTGCCAGAAATTCAAAAAGAAGTAATAAAAAAAAGTTATGGTTTAGATGGTGAAGATCCTAAAACTCTTGAATTTATTGGTAAACAGCGAGGTGTTACTCGTGAACGAATTCGTCAAATTGAATTATCGGCTTTGGAAAAATTAAAAAAAAATCTTGATGAATTAGATATTTTATTAAAACAAATCAAAGAACAATTAGAAATTTTGGGCGGTATTAGACAAGAGCAAAAATTTTTAGAAGAATCAACAACCCTTTTAAGTTCTAATCCTATTGAATTATGGCAAAATGAAAAAACTAAAAAGCAGTACGAACAATGCGTTAATTTTTTATTAGATATTAGTCCGGATTTTTTTTATTCTTTTGAAAATCCCAATTTATATTCTAATTGGTATATTCAAGAAGAATATTTAAAAAAAGCTTTGAATGTTTATAAATTTGTTGAACACGAATTACATCTTTTCAAAAGGCCATTGCTTTTAGATGAGTATCAAAATCTTTTGCGTAAATTAATGAGGGAATTTAAAATAAAGAATGAATCCGTCGCCATTTCTTATTTAGATCTATCTAAAAAATTTTCTTTTAATCCTTTTGGAGAGTTTGGTTTAATTGAGTGGGAGGGAATAAAACCAAAAAATATTTCTTCCAAAGCTAAATTAGTTCTTCAAAAAGTTCAAAAACCCCTTCATTATCAAGAAATTTTAGAATTAATAAATCAATCAAATTTTGACAATAAAAGAGTTTCTATTAATACTCTCCATAATGAATTAATAAAAAATAAAAATTTTATTTTAGTGGGAAGAGGCATTTATGCTTTAAGAGAATGGGGATATAAACCGGGAACAATTAAAGACATATTAGTATCAATTTTAAAAAAGAAACCAATGACTTTTCAAGAAATTTTGAAGGAATTAGAAAAGCAACGAATTGCAAAAGAAATTACTGTGTTAATAAATCTTCAAGATAAAAATCTTTTTAAGAAATTACCCGATAAACGTTACGCTTTAGTACGGTCGAAAAAAAATAAAAACTAATGCTTGAAGCATTAGATATTTTACAAGAAATTTTATTATTTTTTTGGCAAATTATTAAATGGACTTGGTGGATTTTTATTCCAATAATTTTGTTTATTAATATTCGTGATTTATGGCTTGGTTATGTAAAAAGTAAATTTTTTAAAAAAGTAGAATATACTTTATATCAAATTAAAATTCCTCGCTATATTGAACAAAGTTTTAAATCAATGGAAGATGTTTTTAACACCTTTCATTCTATTCAGATTTCCCCTCCTAAATTTAAAGACCGTTATTTTAAAGGCAAAGCTCAATTATGGTTAAGTTTTGAAATTGTTGGCGATAGAGAGAACGGGGTTGCTTTTTATGTGCGAACGCCCAATGAATATAAATATTTAGTAGAATCGCAAATGTATGCTCAATATCCAGATTTGGAGTTGGATGAAGTTGATGACTATACTAATATTTTTTCCTCTTCTTTGCCTAATGATTTTTGGGATATTTGGGGAACTGATTTTGGTTTAATTAAACCATCACCTTATCCTATTTTAACCTATCCATTTTTTGAATCTTTTAAGGAAGAAAAAAATATTGATCCACTTTCTAGTTTGATGGAAATAATCAGCAAACTAAAGGCTGATGAACGAATTTGGATTCAGATTCTTTTTAAGCCGGCGGATGATAGTTGTAAAAAAGAAGGTGAAAGTATTGTTAATAAATTGATAGGTAAAAAAGAACCAAAACAACGTTCTTTTTGGGATTATTTATCAGAATTTTTAATTAATTTTATTAAGGCACCATTTGAGGCGCCTGAATGGTCAGATGGTGGAGGAAGCGAAGGTTCATCGGGAGCAGTTGGTCAATTGACGCCGGGAGAAAAGGATGTTGTTCAAGCTATTCAACATAAAATTTCTAAATTACTTTTTGATACTACTATTAGAGTTGTTTATATTGATAGAAAAGATTCTTTTTCTCGATTAAATATTGCTAGTATAATGGGATTTTTTCGTCAATTTAATACTTTAAATTTAAGTGGATTTAAACCCGTAACTTCTTTTAAGGGAAAATGGCCATTTAAAAATCAAAAGGAAATTTGGAACAAAACACAATTTTATCAAAAATATTTAAAACGAGGGTTTAATTCTGATACTAAAATGGTTTTAAACACTGAAGAATTAGCGACAATTTTTCATTTTCCAACTAGCATTGTTAAAGCGCCTGTTTTAAGAAGAATTGAAGCAAAAAAGGGGGAACCACCAGCTAATTTGCCTATTGAAAAATAAGAATAAGGAAGAATCCCATCCACAGCAGTGAGTTTCCATAGTCATTCTGAACGTTAGTGAAGAATCCCACGCACAGCCGAAGGATCCTTCGGCTGCCTGCCGATAGGCAGGGGCCAAAGCCTGCCTGCCGAGAGGCAGGAATCCCACGTTAACTTGGCTGTCATTCTGAATGAAATGAAGAATCCCACCCACAGCAGTGATATCCGCATAATACTGAAAGTCGAGAGATCCTTCGCCTGCCTGCCGTAGGCGGGTCTTTATGATGACATTAAAAAACAGCAGTCATTCTGTGGGTAATTATGTGTTTGACAAACTATTATTTTTTTTGTTATAATATAGATATAGAAGAAGTCCGATAGAAACGGACTTTTATTATTAAATTAAGTACAAATAAGTCGATAAAAATATATATAATTTATGTTTGATTTAAGAGATTTTTTTTCAGCTATTAATCAAATTGCTGAAGAAAAAGGTATTTCTCAAGATAAAATTTTAGAAGCAATTGAACAAGCTATTGCGGCTGCTTATAAAAAAGAGTATGCCAATAAAAGTAATATTGTACGAGCTAAAATTGATCCAGATACGGGTGAAATTAAATTTTGGCAAGTTAAAATTGTCGTAGACAAAGATATAATTAAAGAAGATGATGAGGAAGATGTATTGGAGAAAGAAGAAATTTCTCAATTAACAGCTATTGAAAAGCAAATTCAACAAAAAGAAGAAAATATTAAAAAAATTCGCTTTAATTCCGAAAGACAT
The DNA here is from genome assembly GCA_012510515.1 of Parcubacteria group bacterium. Lineage (GTDB taxonomy): Bacteria > Patescibacteriota > Minisyncoccia > UBA6257 > JAAZHW01 > JAAZHW01. The sequence continues at coordinate 8,875 of JAAZHW010000075.1, read as the reverse complement.
ATTTTATTAGAAGAAGCTAAAAAAATTAAACCAGAAGCTCAAGTAGGAGATGAAATTATTTTTCCTTTGGATACTCAAAAAGATTTTGGTCGAATTGCTGCTCAAACGGCTAAGCAGGTAGTACTTCAACGTTTACGCGAAGCCGAAAAAGAAGCAGTGGTAGATGAATTTAAAAACAAAGAAGGAGAGTTAGTTAGTGGAGTAATTCAAAGAATTGAAAATAGAAATGTTTATGTTAGTTTAGGACGCGTTGAAGGAGTAATGTTTTATAACGAAGCAATTCCTACCGAACGATATCGAATCGGTGAGCGAATGAAATTTTATTTATTAGCTGTTCAAGAAAATAATCGTGGTCCGATGATTGTTTTATCTCGTAGTCATCCTAATTTTATTTCTAAGTTATTTGAAATGGAAGTGCCAGAAATTGCTTCAGGTACGGTTAAAATAATGGCAATTGCTCGAGAAGCTGGTTTTCGAAGCAAAGTAGCAGTGACATCTACAATAGAAGGAGTTGATCCAGTAGGATCATGTGTGGGTCAAAAAGGAACAAGAATTATGGCGGTGTTAAATGAATTGGGTCAAGAAAAAGTTGATATTATTAAATGGTCACAAGATTCTGAAGAATTTGTAGCTCAAGCTCTTTCGCCGGCAAAAGTTTCACGAGTGGAAATAATGCAGAGAAGAGAAATAAGAGTTTTTGTTCCCGACGATCAAATTTCTTTGGCTATTGGGAAGGGAGGTCAAAACGTTCGTTTAGCGGCAAAATTAACCGGTTGGAAAATTGATGTTCGAAGCGAATCGGCGCCTGAAACTTTAATTGAAGGAGGAGTGGCGGAAGCCGATGAGGAAATAAATGATTATGAAGAAAATGATTTATCACAAGAAACATTAAAAGGAGATTTTGAGGAAGATACAGAATTATCAGAAAAAATCAGAAATTTACTTAAAGAAAATGGTTATGATGATGAGAAATTAAAAACAGCTACCAAGGAAGAATTATTAGCCATTAAAGGTATTGGCGAAAAGAGTGTCGAAAAAATTATTGATTTATATCAAAAATAATTTAATCAAATTAAAAATACCATGCAACACAAAATAAAATATTTACCCCAATCACAAATTGAATTAGAAGTTTCTTTGTCAGATGAAGAAATGAAACCATTTTGGAAAACAGCCAGAAATGAAGTTTTAGAAAATGTTAATTTAAATGGTTTTCGTAAAAGCGCTATTCCTGATGAATTAATTAAAAATACCGATTTAGAAGAAAAAATTTTTGACGAAGCGGCTAATCAAGCTTTTAAACAAAGTATTAAAAAAATAACCGAAGAATTAAATTTAGAATTAATTGGTACGCCAGAAATAAATATTACAAAAATTGCGCCTGATAATGAATTTGTTTATATTCTAAAAAGCGCTATTTTACCTCATCCGGAAATAAAAAATTATAAAGAAATTAGCGGCGAAATTTTTAAGAAAAAAAATAAATTAGAAGTATCAGAAAAAGAAGTAGAAGAGGCTTTAAAATGGCTTCAAAAATCACGATCAAGTTTTAATAAAGTTGATCGAATAATTAAAAAAGGTGATTTTGTGGAATTGCAGATTAAGGCTTTTGTTGACGATAAGGAAATAAAAGATTTTCCAGAAAAGGATCAATTTATAATAGGAGAAGGAGGTTATCCTAAAGATTTTGAAAAACAAATTGAAGGAATGAAAGAAGGAGGAGAAAAAGAGTTTAAAATAAAACTACCCGAAGATTTTTTTAACGAAGAAATAAAAGGCAAAGAAGCAAAATTTCAAGTAAAAGTTTTAAGTGTAAGTGAAATAAAATTACCAGAATTGAATGATGATTGGGCAAAATCTTTGGGCAATTTTCAAAATATAAAAGATCTTACCGATTCTATTAAAGAAGGGATGATTGAAGAAAAACAAATAAAAGAACGAGATCGTTTGCGTTTGCTATTACTTAATAAATTAATTGAAGAAAATGAATTTGAATTACCCGAAATTTTAGTAAAATCAGAAACCGAAAATCAAATGCATTCATTAGAACATTTTTTACAAGATCAAAATTTAAGTTTTGATGATTATTTGAAAAAAATTAAAAAAACAACGAAAGATTTAGAAGACGAAGTACGAAAAGAGGCAGAGAAAACTTTGAAGGGTTTTATTATTTTAAGAACAATTGCTAGCTTGGAAAATATTGTTCCTAATGATAATGAAATAGAGAAAGCAATGAACGATATTTTAAACCAGCAAGTTCAAAGAGGAGAAGATATAAATCAAATTGACAAAGAATCTTTGAAAGAATATATTAAGGAAAGATTAACAAGCGAAAAGGTATTTCAGTATTTAGAAAATTTAGTTAAAGATAGTGAGGAAAATAATAATAATGAGAATAAAAAAGAAATACCAAAAAATAAAAAATAAAAATAAAGGACGATTAAATTTAAAAAATTATGGAAGAAGAATATTTTAGTATTATTCCAACCGTTATTGAAAAATCACAATTTGGTGAACGAGCTTATGACATTTATTCTCGTTTACTTAAAGAAAGAATTATTTTTTTAGGAGGGCCAATTAATGACCAAGTGGCTAATAGTATTATTGCTCAATTACTTTTTTTAGAACACGAAGATTCTAAAAAAGAAGTTCAGCTTTATATTAATTCACCCGGTGGAGTGGTTACAGCTGCTTTAGCAATTTATGATACCATGCAATATATTAAACCCGATGTTTCAACAATTTGTATTGGACAAGCTGCTTCAGCTGCTGCCATTTTATTGGCGGCTGGCGCAAAAAATAAAAGGTTTGCTTTGCCCAATGCCGAGATTTTACTTCATCAAGTAATGGGAGGTGTTGAGGGGCAAGCAGTGGAAATTGAAATTACGGCCAAGCAAATTTTAAAGATTAAAAACAAAGTAAATGAAATTTTATCAAAACACACGGGTCAGCCAATGGAAAAAATTGAAAGAGATACGGATAGAGATTTCTATCTTTCGGCTGAAGATGCTAAAGCTTATGGTTTAATTGATAACATTATTAACAAAGAAAAAAGAGGTATTAAAAAATAAAAATTGATTTTATTTGGAGTGGCGGCAGATTTTTTCTTCAGAAAAAATCTGCCGCCTTATTTTAATTTTATATTCTGGAAAAAAAGAAAAAAAATGATAAGATAGGTTTATGATTGATGAATTAAAAATACTTAAAGATTTAAATGAAAAGCAAAAAGAGGCAGTACTTTATACTGACGGGCCACTTTTAATTGGCGCTGGGGCTGGGTCAGGAAAAACTCGTACTTTAACGCACAAAGTAGCTTATTTTTTAGCAATAGGAATTAAGCCAGAAAATATTTTAGCTTTAACTTTTACTAATAAAGCGGCTGAAGAAATGAAAGAAAGAATTAAAAATCTTTTGGGAGAAGAAAATTTTTCTCAAAAGTTGTTTATTGGCACTTTTCATAAATTAGGAGTAATTATCTTAAAAGATTTATTAAAATTAGTACAACGTCAAAATAATTTCGTGATATTTGATGAAGAAGATAGTTTAAAATTAATTAAAGATTGTTTAAAAGAATTAAATTTACCCAAAGAACAATTTATTCCGACAAATGTTCGCAATGAAATTTCTCGAGCCAAAAACGAGTTAATTTTTTTTACCGATTATGAATTAATGGCGGATAATTTTTTTCAAAAAAATGTTGCCAAAATTTATAAACTATACGAAGAAAAATTATTAAATAGTAATGCTTTTGATTTTGATGATTTGATTACTTTGCCGGTAAAAATTTTTCAGGATCACCCCGAGATTTTAGAAAAATATCAAAATCAATGGCGCTATATTTTGGTTGATGAATATCAAGATACAAATTATTCTCAATATCAACTAATTAAAATGTTAGCTTCTAAATATAGAAATTTGTGTGTCGTGGGAGATGATGATCAATCAATTTATTCATGGCGTCAAGCTGATTTTCGTAACTTTTTGAATTTTGAAAAAGATTGGCCTGATGCCAAAATTATTATTTTAGAAACTAGTTATCGTTTAACTAAAAATATTTTAGCGGCCGCTCAAGATGTAATAAAAAATAATAAGTGGCGTCGGGAAAAAGTTTTGGTTTCAGCTAATAAAGAAGGAAAACCCGTATTCGTTATTCGTACTTATAACGATATTGAAGAAGCTGAATTTATTGTTTCAATGATTCAAAATTTGGTGGACGTTTATCATTATCAATATAAAAGCTTTGCCGTTCTTTATCGAATGAATGCTCAATCAAGAGTATTAGAAGAGGTTTTTTTAAAAGCCCATATCCCTTATCAAATTTTTGCCGGAGTAAAATTTTATCAAAGAAAAGAAATAAAAGATATAATTGCTTATTTGAGAATTTTAATTAATCCGGCTGATTTGATAAGTTTTGAAAGAATTATCAATGTTCCAACGCGAGGTATTGGCGCCAAAAAAATATCTTTAATTTTTAAAAATGATGATTATCAAAAAGTTTGGCAAAATTTGGAAAAAATTTCCGAAGCTAAAGAATTTTTAAAAATTTATCAAAAACTAAAAGAAGATATTAATTCAAAAAAAGTAGCAAAAATTATTGAAGAATTAGTTGAAAAAATAGATTATCAAAAATATTTAAAAGAGACGAGTCAGCAAGCGGAAGAAAAATGGCAAAATGTTTTAGAATTAATAAGATTAGCTGAAGATTTTGATGAATACGAAAAAGGAAATTTAGCTGATTTTTTGGAAAAGATTTCTCTTTTTCAAGAAGGTGATGAAAAAAATATTAAAGATTTTGTTTCCTTAATGACGCTTCATAGCGCTAAAGGATTGGAATTTGATGCGGTTTTTATTGTGGGAGTAGAAGAAGGAATTTTGCCCTATAGTCAATCACAATATAATGAGGAAGAATTAGAAGAAGAAAGGCGTTTGATGTATGTCGGAATGACTCGGGCAAAAGAAGAGGTTTATTTATTGTGGTCATCGCGACGAAAAATTTTTGGTAATTTACAAATTAATACTTCTTCCCGTTTTTTAGATGAAATACCAGAAAATTTAAAACAAGAAATAGAATTAGATCCATTTAAAGATGTTATTGACAAAGATTACAAAGACGTTGAATTATTAGATGAAAGTGATAATGATAATATAGATGATTTTTAAAAAATTTATGGAATATCAAAAAAAATTAGGTCAAAATTTTTTAATTAATAAAAAGGCTTTAAAAAAAATAGTCGCCTTTTTAAATATTTCTCAAAAAAATATTATTGTTGAAATAGGAGCGGGAAGTGGAAATTTAACCGAAGAACTTTTAAAAACAGAAGCGTTAATTATCGCTATTGAAAAAGATGAAAAATTAATAAAAAGATTGGAAGAAAGATTTAGTAATTATTTAACTAAAGATAATAAAAAATTAAAAATTATTAAAGGAGATATTAGAGAAATTTTACCGCTTATTAGTAAAAAATTAAAAAATTATAAAATAGTAGGAAATATTCCTTATTATTTAACTAATCATTTGTTTTATATTTTTCAGCAATTAAAAAATCCTCCTCAACTAATTGTTTTAACCATTCAAAAAGAAGTGGCAGAAAGAATTGTTGCTAAACCACCTAAAGCCAATCAATTAGGAAATATTATTAATTTGTGGGCCAAACCGAAAATTTTATTTCATTTAAAAGCGAAAGATTTTTTTCCTCAACCCAAAGTTGCTTCCAGCGTGATTAAATTAGAAATAAAACCATTTTTTCAGCGTTTAAAAAACGAGGAAGAAATTATTAAATTAATAAAAATAGGTTTTAAACAACCAAGAAAGGTTTTAATCAATAATTTATCTGAAAAATTTGACAAAAATAAAATAAAAAATGTTTTTAAAAAATTAAATTTAGACGAAAAAATAAGACCAGCAGAATTATCATTGGAGATGTGGATAACTATTAATAAAATACTTAATTATTAATTTATTTTGTTATATAATAAAATAAATAAATGAAACAAAATTTTTATTTAAAAATTAGTTTATCAATTATCGGGATAGCTTTAATAATTGGTTTAATAATTGTTAATTATTCTGATAAAAGTAAAAATACCAAGGAAGCTTTAGCTGACCAAAATAATAAAGGAGATTATATTCTTCAATCTTTTAATTTGCAAAAAACTAATAAAAAATTAGGGGCAAATTTAGAGGATTTAGAAATTTCCGAAGAAGAAAATTTAACTGAAAAAGTAATGTCAGAATTATCTCAACAAATTATTCAATTAAATAAAAATAATGATTTGTCCTCTGGTTATTTAGAAGTTCCTAATGAAGAATTGTTTAGCGAAGAAATGATAGAAAAATATAAAGATTATTTTTTAAAAAATTTATCATTAATAACTATATCCGACTTGACGTTTGATAAAGAAGAACCTCCCTATACCTCTATTAAATATTTTTATGATATTTTACAAATAATTTATGATAAAAAAATAACCAATGATATTGTTGATGAAGCTTTGAATAGTTTTATTGATAGTGAAAACCCTGAGTATTTTAAAGATATAATAATAAAATTTAATGAAGCGATTGAGAGTTTTAAAAAGGTGCCTATTCCTTCTTCTTTTGCTGATCTTCATTTGGAATTAATTAATTTAATGATAGAAAAAAAAGTGGTTTTAACAGCGATGTATAATTATCAAAAAGATTCTATTAGTGCAATGGCCGCAATAGAACTTTTTGAAGAATTAGATAATCAATACGAAGAATGGTTATCAAATCTCATTACTAAAATGAAAAATGATGGTGTTCAATTTTCTTATTAAAATATCACATTAATAAAATATATGTTTAAAAAATCTCTAATAATTTTTTTAATAATAATTCTTTTAGGAATAAATTTTTCTAACATTTTAACCGTCAAGGCTCAAACTTATAGAGAAGAACGTCCCATACCAACAATGCCATCTATAGACATTAAAAAACTTGAAATTCCTTCAGCTGAGCAAATGGAACCAGTATTATCATCAGCGCCGGAATCTTTTGAAGTTTCATTAGAAGAAATACTCATTTGTAGTACTGGTATTTATAGTTTTATAACAGACGCCCTTAATTCTTTTAAAGCAATAGTTTTAAATCCAGTTTGTCAACTTTTAGGTCGCGAAGTAAGCGTGCTTGGTACTGGAGGAACAGTTGTTTCTGGAATGTGCACTATTAATGTTGGAGGGGCTGACAGTTCTCAAGCATGTAAACAATGGGTTCAACAGAAAAAAGCAATTATAAAAGCCAAAATGGCTGAGATGAAAAAAATAGCTTTAAGAGCGGCAGCAAAATCTTTTGCAGATCACTTAGTTTATGACATAGTTGATTGGATTGGTGGGGAAGGAGAAGATAATAATCCCCAGTTTATTACAAATTGGCGAGATTTTTTCAGTGAGGTAGCTGATGACGCGACGGGACGATTTATTAAAGAGGCAAAACTTTCAAAATTATGCGAACCATTTAGATTTTCTGTTCAATTGCAACTTCAAACACCGGGCACACCGGGCAGACCAACGCTTCCCACCTGTACTCTAAGTGATGTTGTAAATAATATAGAATCTTTTTATGAAGATTTTAATAATGGTGGTTGGTTTGCTTTTGAAGAAGCAAGTTATCCATGGAATAACAGTATCGGAGCAATGTTAATGGTTAATGATAATTTGGCTCTTGAAATTGAACTAGCTAAAGAAGCTGCCGAAAAAGAAACTCAAAGTGGTTATAAGCCAACAAAATATTGCCTAGAAGTTGAAATAAATGAAGAGACTGGTGAAGAAGAATGTGTTAAAGAAATGGTTAGTATTCCGGGAGATATAAAATCCAATATGGCCTCAAAAGCCATTACTCAGCAATTAGATAAAACCGAAAATTATCTTTTAACAGAAAGTGATTTAGAAAATTATGAAAAACTGATTTCTAATGCTTTAGTTAGTCGATTAATTAAAATTGTTAAAGAATCTGAAATTATTGGCAATAAATCATATAGCCAAGGATTATTAAAAGGGAATTTTCTTAGAACAGAAACTACTCCAGCTACTACGACTTTACAAAAATATAGTTGTAAAGAGTATGATGGGAATAAAGTTTGCGAACCAGATTCTAATGGCAGTTATCAGTCAAAAAAAGATTGTGAAGATAATTGTGAATCTGATCTAACATCTTCTATAAAGTATCTTTGTAATGGTAAGTTTGATATGTGTTATATAAGTAATAAGGGTGAATTTTCTACTAAGGAGGAATGCGACTTTTTTTGTTCAAACTCAAAACCAAGATGGAAGTGTATTGAGAAAGCTGGAGTTTGTGTTGAATTACCTTCTGTTATGAATGAGGGTGTATATTTCTCTCCAATATCTTGCCAAAATAATTGTAACCCTCCACGCTATAGTTGTAATAATGGAGCGTGTGTTCCAGATGATAAGGGTAATTATACATACGCGACTTGTAAAATTGATTGTAAACCTTCTGTTTCTCCATCTCCAACCTCAACGCCTTCTGTAAAGTATCTTTGTAATAGTTACAATGACGCGTGTTATATAAGTGATAAAGGTGAATTTTCTACCGAGGATGAATGCGATCATTATTGTGAAGAGTTAAATCCTCTTGAACGTTGGAGTTGTAATAAGGACATTGGAAGTTGTGTTAAATCATTTGATGGTAAGGGTGATTATATCTTTCAAGATACTTGCAATAGTTATTGTAAATCTCCAACACCTTCTGTTTCTCCTTCTCCTTCTCCAACACCTTCTGGACACTATCGTTGTGATAATGGAATTTGTGTTCCAGATGAAGAGGGTGAGTATACAAGTTACTCGAGTTGCATAAGGGGTTGTAAACCTTCTGTTTCTCCTTCTCCAACACCTTCTG
>JAAZHW010000074.1 GCA_012510515.1 Parcubacteria group bacterium | reverse complement strand
GAACGTGGCTTTATCACTGAGGCGGAAATTTTATCTAATTTTCCTCAAATAGAAACTGATATTTCTTTATTAGAAGAAATATATGATTTATGCGAAAAATCTAATATTGAAATTATAGAAAGTAAAGATTTAATTGAATTACCAGAAGAAAAAATAACTGTTCATGATTTAAAAAAAGCTTTGAAAGATGAAGATGAAGCTTTTACCTACGAAATGAACGATGCTGTTCAAAATTATTTAAGAGAAATTGGTAAAGTATCACTTTTAACACCGGCTCAAGAAAGAGAATTAGCTAAAAGAGTAATGGAAGGAGATAAAGAGGCAAAAAAACAATTAATTCAAAGCAATTTGCGATTGGTGGTGGCAATTGCTAAAAAATATATAAATCGTAGCCGAAATTTAACTTTATTAGATTTAATCCAAGAAGGTAATATTGGTTTAGCAAGAGCAGTAGAAAAATTTGATTATCGTAAGGGGTTTAAATTTTCTACTTATGCTGTTTGGTGGATTAAACAAGCAATTTCTCGAGCTTTGGCTGACCAAACAAGAGTAATTCGCATTCCTGTCCATATGATTGAAACATTATCAAAATATTCTCAAGTAAGACGTCGTTTAGCTCAAGAATTCGGACGAGAACCATTACCAGAAGAAATTGCTTCAGAAATGGGAATTGATGTAGAAAAAGTTCATCATTTAATAAAAATTGCTCAAGATACTATATCGCTTGAAACTCCCATTGGCGATTCGGATGGAGAATCATTATTAGGAGAATTTATTTCGGATGAAAAAACTTTATCACCCAGTCAAGCCGCTACTCAAGAATTAATTAGAGAACAATTAAAAGAAATTTTAGTTGATTTAAGCGAAAGGGAACAAAAAATTTTATCAATGCGTTTTGGACTAAAAGATGGTGTAAATCACACCTTAGAAGAAGTAGGAAAGGAATTTAACGTTACCAGAGAACGAATTCGTCAAATAGAAGCAAAAGCTTTGGAAAAATTACGAAATCATCAATTAATTAAAAGATTAAAAGATGAAATATAATATGAAAAAGAAAAAAATAATTAACGTAATAATTATAATAATTTTTATTATTTCTTTATTAGTTTGGAGCGTGCCAATGTTTTTAAAATAGAATTTAATTATTCTTTTATTATTCTTTTGGCAACTCGAAAATCTTTACGATTAACAATTTTATCAAATTTTTCTAATTTTACTTTTTGATTTTTAATCGAACCTGAGCCACCGGCATGAATAAATTTATTATTTCCTAAATACATTAATACATGTCCAATTCCCTCGGGAAATTTTTTGTTATAATGTCCTTTGGTGCTTTTAAAAAATAATAAATCTCCTGTTTTTAAATCTTCTGCCTTAAAAAACGGCGGTTTATTATTTCGAGGTTTAATTTTTTTACCAACTTCTGCTTGAAGAATAGTGGAACGAGGAATATCAATATTAATGTGTTTATAAACATATTGAGTAAAGCTAGAACAATCAAAAAATTTACCTATTTCTTTCTTTTTAACAGCGTATTTATAAGGTTTATTTAATTGCTTAAGAGAAAAATTAATCAATTCTTCTCTTTTTTTAAATGAATTATTTTTTATTTTTTTAGTCATATACAAATTTTATATATTTTAAACAAAAAAACAAGAAATTTTATCAATTAACTTTCTATTAGTAAAAATTAATAATAAAATATAATATAATTAGTCATGTTTCCAAAAACTTTATAACAAAAGTAATAAGGATTGGAAACATTGGAAGTAACGAGGCGAAGTCG
>JAAZHW010000073.1 GCA_012510515.1 Parcubacteria group bacterium | reverse complement strand
AGTAATAGTTGCTTAAGAAAAAAATCGGAAAAGAGATTAGAACGGAAAAACAAAAAAGAAAATGGTAAAATAATTAATGGCGAAAAAAAACGAAAAAAATCAATATAAATACAGGATTTTTTATAAAATCTAATCAGAAAATAAAAAATTATAAAACCACTAACTAAATAAACTTGTTCCAATACTGTTGACCAAACAAAAACACTAGGAAAAAACAAAAAAACTCCAAACAAAAAAACTAAAGGCCAAGCAAAGAAAAATGTTTTCTTTGCTAAAGATTCGTTTTTTATTTTTAAAAATTTAATAAACCAATAAATAGAGTATAACAAAACAATCGTAAACCAAAAATTACTAAATCCGGATAAATAATAAATTTCTGACAGAACAAAAGTAATTAAAAAATTCCTCATTTTGTTTTTTCTGATGATATCTTAAAATTACGCGAATGAAAATGAACAATAATAAAATTAAGTTTATTATTTTCCACTGTTATTTTTACAATATCAGCTGCCCCAATCTCTCCGTTAATAATTTTATAAGCCAGTGGGTCTAAAATATTTCTCTGAATTACTCGTTTTAATTCGCGAGCGCCAAAATCAGGACTAAAACCTTCTTTAGCCAAATATTTTTTTACCACCTCATCAATTTGCAACTGAATTTCTTTTTGTAATAAACGTTTTTTTACTATCTCTAACTGAATTTCCACAATTTTTTCAATTTCTTTTTGATTTAAAGGATTGAAAATAATTATTTCATCAATTCGATTTAAAAATTCTGGTCGAAAATGTTCTTTTAGAGCTAAACGAATTTTTTCTTTTAAATTTTTTGATTGAATAATTTGTTTTTCTTCATCATCATTGGTTGCTTTAAATCCTAAAGTGGACATTTGTTCTAAATATTCACTACCCACATTGGAAGTCATAATAATAACCGTATTTTTAAAATTAACTGTCCGCCCCTTGGCATCAGTTAAACGTCCGTTGTCTAAAATTTGTAATAAAATATTAAACACATCAGGATGAGCTTTTTCAATTTCATCAAACAAAATTAAACTATAAGGACGGTGTTTTACAATTTCAGTTAATTGACCGCCTTCCTCATAGCCAATGTAACCGGGTGGCGAACCAATCAGACGACTTACTGTATGTTTTTCCATATATTCACTCATATCAATTCGCACCATCGCCTTTTCATCATTAAAAAGAAATTCGGCTAAAGCTCGCGCTAATTCAGTTTTACCCACACCTGTTGGCCCTAAAAACATAAATGAACCAATCGGCTTATCCTCTTCGGCTAAACCAGCTCGGCCTCGTAAAATAGCATTCGCCACGGCCTTAATTGCTTCATCTTGACCAACAACGCGTTGTTTTAAAGCATTCTCTATTGATCTTAATTTTTCTATTTCGCTTTGAAGCATTTTGCTTACAGGAATGCCTGTCCACTGAGAAACCACTTTGGCGATATCTTCTTCATTAATTTCTTCTTTTATTAATTTTTGTTTTTTTAATTGATTTTTCTTTTCTATTTCTTCTAATTTTTTTTCTAATTGAGGAATTTCGCCGTACATTAATCGCGCTACTTTTTCTAAATCGCCGTGCAATTCAGCAATTTCCTTTTCCTTTTTTAAATCTTCTAATTTTTTTCGCAAAGCGTGAATTTCATCAATTATTTTTTTATTACCATTCCATTTTTTATTTAATTTTTCATATTCAGATTTGGCTTCTTTTAAATCAGCTTCGATTTTTTTCAAACGCATTGCTGATTTTTTTTCATCTTTTAATGCTTGTTTTTCAATTTCTAAATTAAGAATTTTTCTTTTTAACTCATCTAATTCCGGCGGAGTACTATCTAATTCCAAACGTCGCGCTGAAGCAGCTTCGTCAATAAGATCAATGGCTTTATCTGGCAAAAAACGATCCGGGATATAACGAACCGAAAGATTCACTGCGGTCATTAAGGCGCTATCAGAAATTTTTATTCCATGAAAACTTTCGTATTTATCTTTTAATCCTCGCAAAATAGCAATCGCTTCTTCAGTCGATGGCTCTTCTACGTAAACTAATTGAAAACGTCTTTCTAAAGCCGGATCTTTTTCAATATAACGCTGATAATCTCTTAAAGTAGTCGCGCCAATAGCTCGCAATTCGCCTCGAGCTAAAGGCGGTTTTAGAACATTAGAAGCATCAATTGCTCCTTCGGCCGCCCCCGCGCCAACAATAGTGTGAATTTCATCAATAAAAAGAATGTATTTTCCTTCTCCGGCTTTTATTTCTTTAATAAAAGCCTTTAAACGGTCTTCAAATTCACCGCGAAATTTTGTTCCTGCCACCATACCGGGTAAATCCTAAGAAATTACTTCTTTATTTTTTAAGCTTTCAGGCACATCGCCATTTACAATTTTTTGAGCTAATCCTTCAACAATTGCGGTTTTTCCTACTCCCGGCTCACCAATTAATAAAGGATTATTTTTTGTTCGCCGAGAAAGAATTTGAATCACTCGATAAAGCTCTTCTTCACGACCAATTACTGGATCTAATTTTTGTTCCCTAGCTAATTGAGTTAAATTTATCGCGTATTTTTCTAAAACTTGAAATTTAGTTTCAGGCGTTTCATCTACCACTCGTTGATTACCGCGAATTTCTTTTAAGGCCTTTAAAACTTCTTCTCGTGTAATTTTAAATTTATCAAAAATTGGTTTTAAATCTTTTGCTGATTCAATTAAACCCAAAAGCAGGTGTTCACAAGAAACATATTCGTCTTTTAATTCTGCCGCTTCTTTAGCTGCCCGATCTAAAGATTGAATCAATTCTTGCGATAAATAAAGCTGTCCGACATTGGCATTAACAACAAAAACTTTTGGTAAATGATCAATTTCTAAATCCAAGCTATTTATTAAAGCTTTCAAATTAATACCTAAACGTGACAAAAGCATTCCAATTACCCCATCTTCTTGGATAACTAAAGCATTCAAAAGATGGACGGGTTTTAACTCGCCTTGATTTTTAGAAATAGCTAAATCTTGCGCTGCTTGAAGCGCTTCTTGAGCTTTTAATGTAAAACGATTAAATGGCATAATATTTGTATTTTTTAATAGTAATAAATGATAATTAATATTAAACTTTTATTAATTTATTATTTTATTATTATTATTTTTATTATTTTTTGTAAAATAAGTATTTATTAGTCTGATTTTAAACTTAAATAAGTATTTATTAGTCTAAATTAAAAATTTATTTTTAATTTTTGTTTTTGCAGTGTTTCTATTCTATATCTTCTGGCCGTTCCGTCAAGATTAATTCAAGATTCAATTCTTCTTGACCGCGCAAAACTTTTAAATTAATCTTATCGCCTATCTTATAATTTTTTATTAAAGAAGAAATGGAATTGGTTGAATTAATTTTTTTGCCATCAAATTCTAATATAATATCACCTTCTTTTAGTCCCGCTTTTTCAGCCGGAGAATTAGATAAAACTGCTGGTTCATTGCTATTTCCGCTACTAATTAAAGCGCCGTAATCAACTGGTAAATTTTTCTGTTCCTTTAGGGTTGGCGTAATAATTGTGTAACGAATTCCTATAAATGGCGAAGCGATTTTTCCTAAACTTTGATATGATTCAATATCTTTTTTAGCTCGATTAATTGGTATGGCAAAGCCAATATTTTCTGCTCCCGAAGCAATAGCGGTATTTATACCAATCACCTCCCCTTTTAAATTAATTAACGGCCCACCCGAATTACCAAAATTAATTGCCGCATCAGTTTGAATAACATTATCTATTGTTTCAATATTTCCCGAAGAATCAGTAGCAGTGACTGAACGCGCTAACCCGGAAACAACTCCTAAAGAAATAGTATTGCGAAATTCACCTAAAGCATTACCAATCGCAATAACTGTTTGTCCTAACTTAATACTTTCTGAATTGCCCAAAGTAAGGACTGGTAAATTATTAGCTTCTATTTTAATTAAAGCAATATCATCTATAGGATCTTGAGCTAAAATTTTAGCCTGATATTTTTCTCCATTATTAAGAAAAACTGTGTATTCCGCTTCTTTGTCGCTAACCACATGTTTATTGGTTAAAATTAAACCATCAGAGGAAACAATAAAACCCGTTCCACCTCCCACTTCTTGTTTTTCTGTTCCTTTTTGGCGATATTGAGGTATTTGAGGCGACTCAAACCGAAAAAATGGCCAGAAAAATTGTTGAATTTCTGGTGGTATTCCTTCAAATGGATTAGTGTAATATTGTTCAATAATTGGGACGTCTTTAGTAATAATAATACTCACTACCGCATTAGAAGATTTTTCTACTACATCAATTATTTTTTGTTCGTATTCTACTTCTGAGCTATAAGTTGTTGGCGTAGGTGAAGCGGTGGGCGTTGGACTGGTTGTCTCTTCTTTAAACCATTGGGGAATTAATTTTTTAAAATTAAAAATATTGTTTGTGTTTTGAGAAAGATTGGCTAATAAATTGTTTTGATTTTCTCCTCTACCTTCAGAAGAATAAGCTATTTTTTGAGAAATTAAAAAACCAAAACTACTGCCAATTAAGATACTAATTACAATAACTAAGATAAATTTATTATTTTGTTTCATATTTTATTTATTTTAAAGTAAATTAAAATAGATATCTTTAAACGACAGACACCTCTTATTATAAATACGAAAAATAAAAAGAAAAGTTTTAATTAAGAAACCTCATCGGGAACGTAATTAATCAATCCCATATAACGCGCTCTTTTAATTGCTTGCGCTAATTTTCTTTGATGTTTTCGACAAAGACCAGTTTTTTTAGCTGGCATAATTTTTGATTGAAACGTCAAAAAACGAGAAAATAATGATATCTCTTTATAATCAATATTAGTAACATTTTGACTACAGAAAAAACATTGTTTCATATTTTTATTAATTTTATTTTTTAATTAAAAATTAAAAAGGCAAATCATCAATTGAAATTTCATCTTCACTAATTACTGGGATATCGCTTTCGTTAATACTATCAAGATCCGCTGGCGCTTCTATGTCCGTTCCTTCTCTACCAGAAAGATTTGAACGACCACTTCCTCCTTCATCACTGCCTCGCGGCCCCAATTGAAAACTTTGAGCAATAATTTCTGTTCGCGAATGACGAACTCCTCCTTGATCTGTCCAACTTCGAGTTTTTAACCGACCCTCAATGAAAACCAATTTACCTTTTGACAAATAACGACTGGCTGTTTCGGCTAATTTTCCCCAAACAACAACGTTATGAAATTCCACTTCTGTCTGTCTTTGACCATTTTTATCATTCCAAATACGGTTAGTGGCGACACCAAAAGAAGCCACACTTTGACCAGCCGGCGTTGTGCGCAATTCGGGATCACGAGTTAAATTTCCCAAAATAAATACTTTATTAAAATTCATATATTTGTTTTTTATTTTTATTTATTTATTAAAAGAAAGCTAAAAAAAATTAATTAAACTAATTTTTGAATTTCTTCTAATTTTTCTTCTAATTTTTCATCGGCTGATTCTTCTTTTATTGGAGTGGTAGAAATAAAATCTTTATTTGTTTCTTCTATGTTTTCAGAAGAAAAATTTTTGACCTTTCTATCATTATAACGTTTTTTAAATATTTGAGAAGAAGCTGATTTTGTTTGATATTTTGGAGGAGGTGTAACCAATAAATAGCGCAAAATTTCTTTTTCAAAAGCAAATTTTTTTCTTAATTCTGCTATTTTTTGAGGATCTAATTCAAACCAAAAATAACCAAAATAAGCCGCATTTTCTTTTTTGATAGGATAGGCTAAATTAATTTTATTAAATTCAAATTCTTTTAAAACAGTGGCGCCGACTTCTTCAAAACTTTTTTTAATTTTTTGAAGCACATCTGCTATTTCGGTATCAATTAATTTTCCACTCAAAAGAAAACTAATTTCGTAAACTTTCTTATCCATAATAATTTTTAGTTTAATTATTATTTTTTTAATTGTCAAATACTTGCATGTTATTATAAGGAATACACAACTATCACTGCTGTTTTTTAATGTCATCCTGAACGTAGTGAAGGATCCCTTGGCTTTTAGCAATAATCAGCAATCACTGCTGTGCGTGGGATTCTTCGCTGACGCTCAGAATGACGCTCTCACCGATGTCATCCTGAGGGCGAAGCCCGAAGGATCCCTCGGATTTTAGAAATAATCAACAATCACTACTGTGGATGGGATTCTTCGCTAACGCTCAGAATGACAAAACAAAACGTTCAGAATGACGCCCTCACTGATGTCATCCTGAGGACTTCAGTCCGAAGGATCCCTCGGATTTTAGTACTAATCAGCAATCACTGCATTGCATGGGATTCTTCGCTAACGCTCAGGATGACAAAAATAAAATATTCAGAATGACAAATAAAAATAATACGCCATTCTATAATAAATCTTCATTTTTGCATTTTGAAGTTTGATTTTATATAATGTTTTTATGCCCGAATTACCCGAAGTAGAAACAATTGTTAATGATTTAAAAAAATTAGTGATTGGAAAAAAAATCACTGACGTTTGGATTGATACACCAAAACTAATTAAACATCCCGACTTAACTACTTTTAAAAACCAAATTAAAGGTTTAGAAATTAAAAACGTCAGCCGTCAAGGCAAAAATATTTTATTTGATTTGTCTCACGATTATACGCTTTTAATTCACCAAAAAATGACTGGCCATCTTCTTTATGGAAAATGGAAAATCAACGGCAAAAAAGTAATTCCTTTAAGCAACAATGAATTTAATGAATCAGTTAATAGCTATATTCATTTTATTCTTTTTTTAGATAATTTTTATCAACTTGCTCTATCAGATTTAAGAAAATTTGCTAAAATTATTTTAGATAAAAAAGAAAATATTTTAAATTTAAAAGAATTAAAAAAACTGGGACCCGATCCTCTTGATAAAAATTTTACTTTTAAAAAATTTAAAGAAGTTATTTCTTCTGCTTCTCCTCGCGCAAAAATTAAACAAGTTTTAATGGATCAAACAATAATCGCTGGCATTGGCAATATCTATGCTGATGAAATTTTATGGTGGACTAAAATTCACCCCCTTTACTCTATTCAATCATTAACCGACAATGAATTAAAAAAAATTTATCAAGCCATTAAAAAAGTATTAAAAATGGGAATAAAATATCGTGGCGCTTCAGTCAGTGATTATCGCGATCCATTAGGTAAAAAGGGCCGATACGATCAAGTTAGAAAAGTATATCAACGCGAAAATCAAAAGTGTTATCGCTGTGGACATATCATTAAACGAATAAAAATTGGCGGTCGTTCAAGTTGTTATTGCCCTCATTGTCAAAAAATATGATTTATTTTCTTTCTGGCACAGATGAATATCGAATTTTGGAAAAAGCGGAAGAAATTAAAGAACAGTATCACAAAAAATATCCGGAACTTTTTGGTTTTGAACATTTTGAATTAAGCGAAAAAAATGCTTTTGATTCTTTTAAAAATTTTTTTAGCAGCTCCTCAATGTTTGCCTTACAAAAATTAGCTATTGCTGATGATATTTTTCAAAGTCCCGAATTTTCCCAAATTGCTTCTTTTCTCAAAAAATCTAAACTAGATAAAGACAAAGAAAAAAACCTCATTCTCATTCAAACAAATTTTGATAAAACAAAAGAAAAATTAACCGCTGAAAAAAAAGATTTTTTAAACTATTTAAAAAAAACAGCTACCTGTCAAAATTTTTCTTTTTTTAAAAATTTTTCCGAGGCCTTACCATGGCTAAAAAAAGAATTAAAAAAACACGACATCAATATTGAGCTACCCGCTCTTAAAATTTTATTTGAAAATTTTGCTAATGATTCTTATGGATTGATTAACGAATTAATAAAACTTTCTTTATACGAACCAAACAAAAAAATCACTTTAAACGAAGTAAAAGACCTTTCTCACTTTTATCTTCATCCTAATTTTTTTGCTATTTATGATGATTTTTTTAATGGCAATAAAAAACAAATGATTTTTAATATTGAAAAGTCCATTAAAAGCGGTATTGATGAAGGACAAATTTTTAATTATTTTATTAAACAAATTCGCGCGGCAATTTATATTTTAAAACACCAAACAAAAAAAATTGATTTACCGCCTTTTGCTATTAATAAAATTAGACAAAAATTATTAAAATGGCCTGATGCTCAAGAAAAAATGTTAAAAATTTATGACCAATTAAGTAAAATAGATTGGCTAGTTAAAAAAGGAGTTCTTGATTATCAAACCGCCTTAGAAATATTAATTATTGAAATTAAACTTATGTAATATGATTAAAAATGATTCTTTTAAACCCAAAACTGTTTTAATTGGATTATCTGGTGGTGTTGATAGCGCTGTTGCCGCTAAATTATTAATGATGGCTGGTTTTAATGTTTATGGTGTTTATTTGCGATTGTGGCACGAAAACAAAACCATTACTCAAAAAAGAGAAAAATTAGCCAAACAAACAGCTCAAAAAATCGGTCTATCTAATTTGATTATTGTTGATGCTGAAAATATTTTCAAAAAATATGTTATTGAATATTTTATTAACGAATTAAAATCCGGAAGAACGCCCAATCCTTGTGTTCAATGCAATCACTATATTAAATTTAAAATTTTTTATGATTTAGCTAAAAATTTGGATATTGATTATATTGCCACTGGTCATTACGCTAAAATTATTAAAAAAAATAACCCCAAAGAAATTTACAAAATAATTAAAGCTAAAGACAAAAACAAAGATCAAACTTATTTTTTATGGTCACTTAATCAAAAATTATTAAAAAAAATTATTTTCCCCTTAGGAGATTTTACCAAAGAAGAAGTAAAAAAAATGGCCGAAATATGGCATTTAAATTTTGAAAAAATTAAAGAAAGTGAAGATATTTGTTTTACCAACAATTTAGAAAAATTTATTAAAAAAAATATTCCGCTAAAAAATGGTTTAATTATTGATGCTACCTCTAATAAAGTTTTAAGACAACATCAGGGACTTCCTCTTTATACTCTTGGTCAAAGAAAAAATATTTGTTTTTCTAATAAAGAACCTTATTATGTGATAAAAAAGGATTCGAAAAAAAATATTCTTATTGTAGCTCCTCGTTCTCAAAAAAATTTATTTACTGAAAAAATTGTTTGGCTAACAAAAGTTAATTTTGTTGGAATAAAACCCAAAACGCCTTTTCCTTGTCAAGTAAAATTACGTTATCGTAGTGAATTAATTCCCGCTACTCTTTGTTTTAAAAAATCCTACTATCTTTTGCTGAAAAAAAATTATTTTATACCAACTCCCGGTCAATCCGCTGTTTTTTATAAAAATAATGAATTAATTGGTGGTGGAGTAATAAAAAAATAAAATTTGTTTATAATAAAATTATGCAAGATAAATTTTCTCAACAAATAATGAAATTAGAAAAAATTCGCCAAAGAAAAAAAATAGTAATTATTTCTATTCCTATTTTGATTATTCTTTTAATTGTTTTAATAAGAATTTTTTTTATTAAACCCGCGCCAACTTGCATCGATGGAATAAAAAACGGCAATGAACAAGGAATTGATTGTGGCGGACCTTGTCTAGCTTGCGGTATTAAATATGCTACCCCGATTGAAGTGGTATTCAATAAAGTCTTAAAAGAAAATCAAAATAATAGCCAGATTTTAATAAATATAAAGAATAGTAATGCTGAATACGGCGTTTGGTTTGAATATACAGCAACACTATACGATTCATTTGGCCAAGAATTAAAAACTATTTCTGATAAAAATTTTATTTTGCCATTTTCTAATAAATATCTTCTTTTGCAAAAAATTCCTATTCCCGCGGAAAAAATTAACCGTGTTGAAATAAAATTTAATTATGATCAAAAAGATTGGTTTTATAGTAATTTATCAACTGATAAATTATTTTCTCTTCCCAACAAACAATTAAGAATGATGACGCCTCAAGAAGCCGGCTTTCTTGAATTAACTGCTCAAATAAAAAACAATACCAACAAAGATTTTTCCGAAATAGAAATTGTTATTATTCTTTACTCTAAAACCGGTGAAATTATAAATGCCGCCAAAACAAAAACAGCTAATTTAGCCGCTTATGATAACAAAACTTTTAGTTATGTTTGGCAATATAGTTTTCCTGATTTAAACATTGTTGATTTTTATCATATTGATATTATTGCTGATGCTATTAATTAATTTATTTTTATGGAAATTTCGTGGAAAAAATTTTCTTTTTCTTTAATTATCCCGATTTTTTTATTAGCGCTTTTTAGCCTTTTAACCCTATACAGCCTTTCGATAGAAGATGCTTCTCCTTTGCAACTTTTTAGAAAACAACTGTTTTGGTTTGTTTTTTGTTTTGTTGTTTTTTATCTCATTGCTAATTTTTTTGATTATCGTATTTTAGTTAATCAAAATTTTTTCGTTATCGGACTATATATTTTATCGCTAATTTTATTAATTGCTGTTTTGCTATTTGGACCAAAAATTAAAGGTATTACCGGCTGGATTACTTTTGGAAATTTTAGTTTTCAACCAGTAGAGTTAGCCAAACTTTCTCTAATTATTCTTTTAGCAAAATATTTTGCTATTTGGCACATTGAAATTTGGCGACCTCAACGTTTAATTGCCACGGCTATTTACACTGGTTTATGCGCTTTTTTGGCTTTCCTTCAGCCTGATATGGGGTCAGCTATTTTTTTTATTTTGATTTGGATTGGAATGCTTTTAATTTCCGGATTAAAATTTAAACATTTCGCCATTCTTTTGCTTATTTTTATAATTTTAAGTTTTATTGGTTGGCAATATTTTTTACAAGATTATCAAAAAGATCGTATTTTAACATTTTTTAATCCAGCGCACGACCCGTTAGGAAGCGGCTATAATGTTATTCAAGCGAAAATTGCTATTGGTTCGGCTAGTTTGTTGGGAAAAGGATTGGGGCAAGGATTAATAACGCAACTTCATTTTTTACCCGAAGCCAAAACCGATTTTTTCTTTGCTGCTTTTGTTGAAGAATGGGGAATTGTTGGCGCTTTAATTCTTTTTGTAATTTATGGCTGGTTATTTTTTCAAATTTATCACATTGGAGTAAAAAGCGAAAACAATTTCTCTAAACTTTTTTGTTTTGGTTATCTTTTTATTTTAATTTTACAAATTACTATTAACTTAGGCGCTAATCTTGGATTTCTGCCTGTGACTGGCTTGCCATTACCATTTTTAAGCTATGGCGGCTCCAACCTCTTGATAAATTTTATTGCTTTAGGTATTATTCAAAATATCAAAAATATAAATAGAAAATAAAATTAAAATATAATTTAATTTTAATTTTATCAATCGCTTGTTGATATCTAAATCAATTAATAAATAATCATTTCTAATTAAAAATTAATAGATTAACCATTATGAAACAATTTATTATTCTTGTATTATCAGTTTATTTAATCGGCGTCATTTTTTTTATTGGCGTTTTTTATTATCAATTAAAACCCGTTACCGTCTCAGCGGAAAATCAAAATCAAAGTATTCAATTTATCGTTGAAAAAGGAAGTGGATTTAAAGAAATTGCTGAAAACTTAGAAAATCAAAATTTAATTAAATCAGCACAGGCATTCAAAATGTATCTTTTGATTAAAGGCTGGGCTAATAAATTACAACCGGGAATTTATCAAATTAACTACGGCGCCAAACCAGTTGATATTGCCAAAACACTTCTTTTAGGAATGCCTAATGAAAAAACTATTGTAATTCCTGAAGGATATACTTTATTAAATATTGAAAATAAATTAAAAAGCGAGGGAGTGTTAAACGAAAACGAATCGCTTTTTGATTTAAAAATAGCTGATTTTCAAAATGAATATGATTTTTTAAAAGATTCGCCAGCTGATGCTAATTTAGAAGGATTTTTATTTCCCGATACCTATCGATTCAAAATAAATTCACCCTCCACTCTTATTGCCACTCGCATGCTTGATAATTTTGAAAAAAATATTTCTAACTTATCAGAAGAAATAAAAAATTCTTCTTTAAGTTTTTATCAAATCATTATTTTAGCTTCTATTATTGAAGGCGAGGTACCCCATGAAAAAGATCGTCCGTTAGTAGCTGGTATTTTATTAAAAAGAATGGAAAATAAAATGCCTCTCCAAGTAGATGCCTCAATAATTTATTATAAATGTAATATTTTAAAGACTGATGATTGTCGTAAAATTTCTCCCGATGATTTAAAAACAGATTCTTCATATAATACTTATAAAAACAAAGGATTGCCCAAAGGACCAATTAATAATCCGGGATTAAGCGCCATTAAAGCCGCTCTCAATCCATTAGATAGTCCTTATTGGTATTATTTATCTGATCCTCAAACTGGTAATACTATTTTTTCTAAAACCCTAAAAGAACATAATCAAGCTATCAAACAATATCTGAAATAAAAAATCCGTCTAAAACGGATTTTTTATTTATTTTATTTTTTTTCTTCTAAAATTTTTTGACGAATGACTTTATCAATTTCATTAAATATTTTAGGATTATCTTTTAAAAATTGTTTAGCATTATCAATACCTACTCCCAATTTTGTTCCATTATAAACATAAGAATTGCCTGATCGTTCAACTACTCCTGTTTTCACTCCGGTATTAATTAAATCGCCTTCTTTAGAAATCCCTTCATTATACATAATATCAAATTCGGCAATTTTAAAAGGTGGGGCTACTTTATTTTTTACTACCTTAACTTTGATACGTGAGCCGATTATTTCTTCTCCTTTCTTAATTTGAGCTGTCCGTCTAATATCAATTCTTACTGATGAATAAAATTTTAAAGCTTTACCACCGGGAGTTGTTTCAGGATTACCAAACATTATTCCTACTTGCATTCGAATTTGATTAATAAAAACAATAACTGTCTTCGTTCTATTGGCAATAGCTGTAATTTTTCTTAGAGCTTGAGACATTAATCGCGCTTGCAATCCAATGTGTTGAGCGCCCATTTCTCCTTCAATTTCGGCTCGTGGCGTTAAAGCAGCAACCGAATCAACCACGATAATATCAATGGATCCCGATCTTACTAATTCTTCCATAATATTTAAAGCTTCTTCTCCATTGTCGGGCTGAGAAATTAATAATTCGTTAATTTTAACACCAATGCGTTTAGCGTATTCCGGATCTAAGGCGTGCTCTGCATCAATAAAAGCTGCTTTTCCACCTTGTTTTTGAGTTGAAGCAACAATATGAAGAGCTAATGTAGTTTTTCCACTTGATTCTGGACCATAAATTTCAACAATTCTTCCTCGAGGCATTCCACCAACGCCCAAAGCCAAATCTAAAGAAATAGAGCCGGTAGGAATTGCTTCAACATCAACTCTCGGCGCTTCACCTAATTTCATAATTGCTCCTTCACCAAATTTTGACTGAATATCTTTTATTGTTGATTCCAAAATATCTTCTTTGGTTTTTTCATTATTTTTTTCTTCTGATTTTTTTTGTTTTGTAGCCATAAAAATTTTTATATTTTTTATAAACAGACTTTTT
>JAAZHW010000072.1 GCA_012510515.1 Parcubacteria group bacterium | reverse complement strand
GGTTTGCTGTATGTGCGTGGGGTTCCTGCCTATCGGCAGTCAGGCTGCGCCTGCCTGCCGGTAGGCAGGTTCAGAATGACCGCCAAAATTCACCGCTACGCAATGAGCGAAAATTAATTTTTTGTGCGCGAGGGGAGATTTGAACTCCCACGTCCTAATGGACACTAGCCCCTCAAGCTAGCCTGTCTGCCAATTCCAGCACTCGCGCTTTATTATTTTTATAATTATTTTTTAAATTTCTTGATTTTTAAAATTTTACAAAAACTCATATTATATTATTAATCTTTATTGCTAAATAAAAATCTTGATTTTTTATTTTTATTATCCACAAAATCCCGCAATATTATAGCGTGAAATAAATTTTTAAACAAAAAAATGATAAATAAAAAATAAATTGAGAATTTTTATTTTTCTTCGGAATTATTTTTATTTTCTAATTCTTCAACAATCTGCTCTTTTTCCTCTTTTTCAGTTTCGGCTATTTTTGTTAATTCTACTTCTTCTAATTCATTAGCCTCTATTTTTTCTGGTACGATTGATTTAAAAACTGAAAGTTTTCTTCTAATTTTAGTTGGTGAGAGATCGCGCAAAAAATAAAGTTTGGCCTTACGCATTCTCGGTGTTTTTAAAATTTCGATTTTTTGAATCATTGGTGAATGAAGAGGCCATGTCTTTTCTACTCCAATACCATCAACAACTTTTCTTACCGTAAAAGTAGCATTAATACCCTTGCCATGCTTTACATATAAAACAATTCCTTCAAAAACTTGAATTCTCTCTTTATTTTTTTCTTTAACTCTTTCGTGCACCCGAACTTGCATTCCCGATTTTACTAAGGGAATACTTTTTATTTGATCTTTTGTTATTTCTTTAATTAGAATATCACTCATAATAATTTGAAGTATAAAAAAATAAAATAAAAAGTCAAAGCAAATAATCTGAATGAAAGCAAATCTAATAATTGATAGTTGCACAATGCTAAAAGCCAAGGGATCCTTCAGGCTTCGCCTTCAGGATGACGCTAGAAACACAGCAGTCATTCTGAACGAAGCCTGCCTACCGGCAGGCAGGCGAAGGATCCCATGCCAACTAATAAGCGACTATCACTGCTGTGGATGGGATTCTTCGCTAACGCTCAGAATGACAGCAGGAACTAATTGCTGTAAATGGGATTCCTGCCTCTCGGCAGGCAGGCTTCAATCCCTGCTCGCCGTAGGCGGGCCTGCCTACCGGCAGGCAGGTTTACCCACCGATAGGCGGGCCCCCAGGATGACATCAGTAAGGGCGTCATTTTAAAAATCAGACTAATAAATACTTATTTTAAAAAATTATTTTAATAGCGGCGAAATTCTAAAAGAATTTCGCCGCCGCAACTCACGCTACAATTCATTTTATTCGTTTGTACGTTTATTTGATGAAATCCAAACTTTTTTGAACAGAACTGACCGTTTTGTTCCACCCTGCCGCCGTGCCGAGTCGCCCTCGCGTTTAATTTTTCAAAAAGAAGAAAGCAGCTAAATTGATTTTTCGATAATTTTAATGTAAAATTAGAACTATGAGGTATAGATATTTGTGGCCAAATTTTTATAAAAAGCAGCTAAAAATTTTATTCCCTTATTCAATCGAAGCAGAAACTTCATCAAAGTTTCTAAATTTTGGCTTAAAGAAGCTAGAGAAATTTTTTAAAAACAGTGAACCGTGGCTTCTAAAACGAAAAGATAATTTTGGGAAAATTCCAAATAAAATTCCCGAGGAGGGAATGCCGCCTAAAAAAGTAATATCTATGGCGATTGAAGAGTTTTTCCCGGGCGCGCCGAATTGGCGAAGCCCAAAACTGCAATACAACATTTGTGCGCCGGTTAATACAATAGCCCAAACCCTCTTGAGTTTAGGACAAGAAATAAATGTCCACAACATCAGTACTGATTTTGCCGGAAATTGTTTGTATGCGGAAAAAATTATTTCCGAAATGATGGCCGATCTTATAGGTCTATCTCACGATAAAGTCAGAGCACTTTTTTCGTTTGGTGGTACTGCCTCAAATATGTATGCCATGAAACTTTCTATCAACAAAGCCGTTCCTAATGCCTAGAAAACTGGAGTTCCTTCCAATTTATACATAATGATTACTGAAAAAGCTCACTTTTCTCACAAGACGGTTGGCGATTGGCTTGGCATAGGTGTTGATCGCTTGATACAAATCAATTCAGATGAAGAAAGCAGATCAATTATTGATGACGCGGAGGCAAAAGCGAGATCTATAATTGAAAAAGGCGGAATTCTCGCGGGATTCCTAATAAATGGAGGTCCATTTTACGATTTTGCAGTTGACGATATTGATGCGTTTATAGAGCTGAGAGATAAACTTGTGAAAGAATACAAACTTCCCTTTTCTCCACATATTCACGTCGATTCAGTTATCACATGGATTTGGTTGATGTTTAATGGATATGACTTTGAGTTAAATTCTCTAAAAATTCCGCTGGAAATATTGCCAACTATAAAAAAGCAATTTGAGAGGATATATCAAATAAGAAGAGCTGACTCGTGGGGAGTGGATTTTCATAAAGGATTAGGTGGTTGTCCAACGCCGTGTGGTCTTTTTGTTTCAAACAATAGAAATGAACTGCTTTTGCTCTCCAAAAAAGAAAGGGGCATTGATACGCATCATCTCGGCAACGACTGGTCGTTAGAAGATCCTTCGGACATCACCCTTGAAACCTCTCGTTCCGCCGGCGAGGCACTTTCGGCGGTAGGTTCTCTGCTATCTATGGGCAAAAACGGGTTCAGAAGATTTCTTGCAAATCAAATTTTTTATACAAAAATTTTTAGAGATTTAATTTCGGCCGAGAACGATTTTTTAGTCGGCAACCCTCATGCTTTAGGATTCAATACTATGGTATTGATATCTCCTAGCAATAAAAAAATGACTTGGAAGGAATTTCTAAAACTTGTTGAAGACGATAGTACATTACTAGATTGGGCTAACGAAGAGGTAAAATTATTTTATGAATTTTGTCTTAAAAGTGGTGGAAACATTAAACGTCTAGGTTGCTCTTTCTCAAAGAGCTTTTATAAAACAAAAACAGGGAAATCCGTTTCGGGATTAAAATATTGCTTTGTTTCTCCCCATATGAATTTCAGTAGTATAAAAGAAGAAGTGGAAAAGCTAAAAAAGCAACTGGCTGATTTCCATATTTCCAAAAAGAGATGATAAATTCACATGTCAATAGAAAACAATTTCTAATTCTTAAACACATTTCAGAGAAAAGCGGTTTAACTGAATTCTGGCTTGGAGGTAGTATGACGTATATGGATACGGCGAAAATTTTGGGGGTTTATTTTGAGACGAACGACTATGATCTTGCAATTATAGGTGGTGAGAAGAAGTTTAGGTCTGTTCTAAAAACCCCACGATCTAACAACTTCTCCATTGTTAGAAAAGAACCTTACTACTTGAAATTTAATAAGATATTTCAGATAATCGCCGTTAAAAAACCGATCCATCTAGATATAGCAATAGTCAAGAATATCAACTATTTGGGACATTTTAATTGGGAAAGTATTTTTTGGCACTTTCCGTCCGGGCAGATATACGATCCATATAATTC
>JAAZHW010000071.1 GCA_012510515.1 Parcubacteria group bacterium | reverse complement strand
GTATCATGCTCGTGCCGATTTTTCGACAAAAAAAGGCGATAACAGCAAATTTTGCTGTTATCGCTTTTTTTCTTGTCGAAAAATCAATACTTTTATTAAAAAGTTATTTCTAATCCGGATTTTTGATCGTTATTCAAATAAAAAGTAATCACCCACATTGCATTATCTTTTTTAACAGTATAAACACTTGCGGTTTGATCTACTACTTCTACGCCAGCTTGTTCTAAGCCACTTATAATTGCATCTCTTTCTACTTCGGTGAGTTTGCGATTAAATACATAACTTAACATTGGCCCAAATTCTTCTGTCATTTTTACTCCATTTATTGTTTGGTCATCTTTCACAACATCAAAAACATTATGCAAAACCGGTCTTAAAACAGCGTCAATGTCTTTTGCTTTTTCGCCGACTATTTCTACATCTTTAGCATTATCAAAAGCAATTTCTATTGGGGTTTTAGGAATTATTTCCCCCGTTTCTTCTAACATTGCTTCAGGAGAAGATGTTGTTTCGCTAATTTCAGTAGATGGTTGGTTTTGAGTTAAAATTAAAATCAAACCAACAACAACCACTAAACCAATTATTATCCAAAGAATATTTTTTTTCATATATTTTTTATTAAAAAATAAAAACGATTAATTAATTTCATCGACCTATTTATATGGTATATCATTTAAATTTAATGTCAACTTTTTAAAATAAAACTTTTGATTTTTGAGAATAACTTTAATATTTTAAAATAATTAAAAAATTTTTAGTTAATTGAAAAATAAATAGAGAATATAAAAATAAAAATCAAAAACAAATCAGCTGTTAAAAAATTAATCAAGCTAATTAGCTAAACTAAATTTATTAGTTCGATTTTTATTAAAAAGTTATTTCTAAGCCGGATTTTTGATTATTATTTAAATAAAGGAATGATTTACATTATTACAATAATTATATATCATAATAAAAAGGTTATTTTATGGAATTATGATTGAATCATTTAACATTCACAATTTGCCAAAAGACGAGCGGCCTCGCGAGCGGTTAGTTAAGTTTGATAAACAAGCATTTTTTGAAGGACCAGAATTAGTTTCGCCAGAAGAAGAAAAAAAACACGAGAGTGAAATGACTTTTTCTTTTTCTTCTGATACGAGACGATATTATTTCGGCCACAAAAAAGGCAGGTCATTTTTTATGGTTGAGTATTTTGATTCGTTACCTGACGAATTAACTGAAACAGAAAAAGAAAAATTTACG
The DNA here is from genome assembly GCA_012510515.1 of Parcubacteria group bacterium. Classification (GTDB taxonomy): domain Bacteria; phylum Patescibacteriota; class Minisyncoccia; order UBA6257; family JAAZHW01; genus JAAZHW01. The sequence goes on along the minus strand of JAAZHW010000071.1, from coordinate 794 downwards.
AAAGAAACAAGAAAGCAGGGTGAAACTGAAAAAGTGGTTTATGTTTTGAAGTATGGCGAAGTCCCAGAGTCGAGCGAGGAAATGGAAGAGCCTGACCCAAGTCAAAGTAAAAAATATAAAGTTGCACCATCTAGAGATTTTGAAAGAGGCATGATTAATAGTTTTATCGCTGATGACGCAAATAAACAAGTTATGAGCGAAATTTTAGCAAACCATTCAAAATTAAGTCCTGAAGAAATTTCACAAATCGTTGAACAAACTTTTGAAGCTTATCGTAAGCAAGATTATGAAGCGATTCGCGTTCTTTCAAGTTCTTTCTCAGAGAAAGTGGATGAAATGGTAAGAAATGAAATTAGAGAAAGAATGTTACCAAAACCGAAAGAAATAGAAATAGCTCAATTAGTTGAAATATTAAAAGACAAAAAAGTTTTATTTTATACAGGGGCTGGTATTTCAATAGCAAGTGGTGTCCACGACATGGATCAATTACAGAAAAACTTAGGAATAGAAATGTCTCAAAAAGTAGATGACTTACTTAAAAAGGCTGTTGCCAATCCACAAAGCGTAATTGATTCATGGGAAGAATTTATAAAAGCAGCTTTTGAAAAACCCGCAACACCTGCTCATCAATCTCTCAAAACACTCGCTCAAAAGTTAAAATCGCAAATTTTTACTGAAAATGTTGACCATTTACAAGAACGAGCGGGTGTAAAAGCAACACATTTAACTGGTTCTTGGTTGAAGGAAAATGTTCAGCCAGAATGGCTAAAAGATATTGATGTGGTGATTACAGT
>JAAZHW010000070.1 GCA_012510515.1 Parcubacteria group bacterium | reverse complement strand
GTAGTGATTGCTGATTATTGCTGAAAGCCCAGGGATCCTTCAGGCTTCGCCTTCAGGATGACAAAATAGAAGTTGTCATTCTGAGTGTTAACGAAGAATCCCACGCACAGCAATGATTGCTGATTATTGCTGAAATCCATGGGATCCTTCGCCTGCCTGCCCGGTAGGCAGGGGCCAAAGCCTGCCCGCCGGATATAGGCGGGCCCTCAGGATGACATTAAAAAACAGTGATCATTCTGAACGCCTGCCCGGTAAACGGAGCTACATTCAGAATTTAGAAATTAATATTTTCTACGTGCTTTATTAAACTAGCCACATATCCCCACTCATTATCATACCAAATTAATATTTTAACTAAATCACCATCAATCACTTTAATAAATGATAAATCAACAATAGAAGGATTATTATTGCCAATTAAATCAGTAGAAACAACCGGATCAGAAACAACGGTTAAAATATTTTTCCAATGTAAATCATTAGCGGCATTAATAAATATTTGATTAATCTCTTCAACACTAGTTTTTCTATTAGCAACAAAAGTAATATCAGCCAAAGAAACCGTTGGCACTGGAGTTCTTACTGAAATGCCATCAAATATTCCATCAAGTTCTTTTATAATTTTCCCGACAGCAATTGCCGCTCCCGTAGTTGATGGAACTAAATTAATAGCCCCTGCTCGTCCTCGACGCAAATCTTTAGCATCAGGACCATCAACAATTTTTTGCGTTGCTGTATAAGCATGCGTCGTATTTAATATAGCCTTTTTAATACCTATTTCTTTAGAAAGAATAACTAAAGCTGGCGCAATAGCGTTAGTAGTGCAAGAACCATTAGAAGTAATATTTACTTTTGAAATTAAATCATCATTGATACCGCAAATAATTGTTGCTCCTTTAGTTAAACTTCCATCATCGTCTTTAGCTGGAGCAGTAATTACTACTCTTTTAGCGCCAGCTTGTAAATGAGCGCTTGCTTTTTCAAAACTCTCAAAAGCACCAGTGGATTCCACCACTACATCAATGTTTAAATCTTTCCAAGGCAATTGAAGTGGATCTTTTTGCTGTAAAAAAATAATTTCTTTGCCGTCTATTTTCAAAAATGTTTTTTCACTTTTTTCTATTTGAATATCTTTTTTATATTGACCATAAACTGAATCGTATTTTAAAAGATAGGCCAACGTATCAATATCAGCCAAATCATTAACGGCCACAATTTCTAAATTATCATTTTTTAAAGCTTGACGAAAAAATATTCGACCAATTCGACCAAAACCATTAATAGCAATTCGCTTTTTTTCCATAATTTTATTATTTTATTTATTAAACGACCTTTTAATTATAATTTATTTTAAATTTTCTATCCAGAAAGCTCCAATGCCAAAAGCCACCGAAACATTTAATGATTCTTTTTTGCCAACCAAAGGAATTTCTAAAATTTTATCACAATAGTTTAAATGTTTTTTATTTATTCCTTTTATTTCATTACCAATAATTAAAGCAATTTTTTGATATTTTTTTGGCAATTTTTCAAATTGATTTATTTTAATACCATTTTTCCCAATTTCTAAAGCAATTAAATAATAATTTTGTTCTTTTAATTTTTTTAAAATTTTTAAAATTGAATAAGATTTTTCCCACGATAAATATTTTTCGGCACCCAAAGCCGTTTTATGAATAGCTTCAAAATTTTTATTATCAGGAACCGGGGTAATTCCTCCTAAATAAACTTTATTAAAACCTAAAGCTTCAGCTGTTCGAAAAATTGAACCAACATTATACAAACTTCTAATATTGTCCAAAACAACAACAAACTCTCTTTTTGTTTTCATGCTTTTATTTTATAAATTAAAATCCCGAGAGCAACCTCGGGATTGTTCTATCCGTTATTTTAATATTCTTCAGGCATTCCCATTTCTGGATGAATATGATTTTTTTCTTTATTTTCTTCTGGCAAATCAGATATTACCGCCTCGGTAATTAGAAACATTGAGGCCGAAGAAATAGCATTTTGCAAAGCCGAACGAGTAACTTTTGTTGGATCAATAATTCCTACTTTAACCAAATCTTCAAATTGTCCTGTGGCTGCATTAAAACCAAAAGTTTCTTCTTTGTGTTTTAAAATTTCATTAATTATCACTTCACCATTTTCACCGGCATTTTCGGCAATTTGTTTTACTGGAGATTTTACCGCTTCAAAAACAATAGAAGCTCCAACAAATTTAGCAAAATTTTTTTCATCTTGACGTAATTTTTCTAAAAGCTCTTTGCACTTTTCTGAAGCTCGTAATAAAGCAATTCCTCCACCCGGAACAATTCCTTCTTCAATCGCTGCTTTAGTAGCCGCAATAGCATCTTCAATTCGATGTTGTTTTTCTTTTTGCTCTACTTCAGTAGCCGCACCAACTTTTATAACTGCCACTCCACCAGAAAGTTTTGCTAATCTTTCTTGAAGTTTTTCTTTGTCAAATTCTGATTCTGCTTTTTCTAAAAGAGTTTTGACTTGTTTTATTCTTTTCTCAATTTCTGTTTTGGAACCACGACCATCAACGATGGTTGTTTTATCTTTATCAATAATTACACGTCTTGCGCTACCCAAAACAGAAATATCAGCATTTTCTAATTTACGGCCCAATTCTTCAGCTACTACTTCCGCTCCACAAATTGTAGCAATATCTTGAAGCATTTCTTTTCTTCTATCACCAAAACCCGGCGCCTTAACAGCAACAGTATTAAAAATACCCCGTAATTTATTAACTACTAATGTTGTTAATGCTTCACCATCAACATCATCAGCAATAATTAATAAATTCTTTTTACCGCTTTGAATTATTTTTTCTAATAAAGATAAAATATCATTAACGGCTGAAATTTTTCTATCGGTAATTAAAATATAAGGATCATCAAGTACTGCTTCCATTTTTTCTGGATTAGTCACCATATAAGCAGAAACATAACCTCGATCAAATTGTAATCCCTCTACTACTTCTTTACTTAATCCTAAGGTTTGAGATTCTTCTACTGTAATTACTCCGTCTTTTCCTGCTTGTTCAATAATTTCGGCAATTAAATTACCAATTTCATTATCACGAGCCGAGATAGTAGCAACCTGAGCAATTTCTTCTTTGTTAAAAATATTTTTTGACATTTTCTTTAAAACTTCTATTAAAGCTTCGGCAGCGGCTTCCATTCCTTTTCTCATTCCAATAGGATCAACGCCAGCTTCAACATTTTTTAAAGATTCGTTAATTAATGATTGAGCCAATAGGGTTGCTGTTGTCGTTCCATCACCAGCCACATCATTAGTTTTTGACGCCACTTCTTTAACTAATTCGGCGCCAATATTCTCAATTTTATCTTGTAATTCAATTTCTTTAGCAATCGTTACTCCGTCTAAAGTAATTACCGGTGAACCATAGCCCTTATCTAAAACAACTGCTCGACCCTTTGGACCAAGAGTAATTTTGACAGCGTTCGCCAATTTATCAACTCCTTTTTTGAGTTGCATTCTTGCTGAACTGCTAAATAAAATTTGTTTTGCCATATTTTTATAATTTTTTTTAATTTAATGACCTTGTTTAGAATTTAATAAAATTTATTCAATGATAGCAACGATATCATCTTCTTTAGCAACTAAATATTCTTTTTTATCAATTTTTATTTCTGATGGTCCGTATTGATGAAATAAAACGATATCGCCAATTTTTACTTCCACTGGAATTCTTTCGCCTTTATCATTTAATTTGCCGGGACCAACGGCAATAACTTTTCCTTTTTGAGATTTTTCTTGTTCGGCTGTTTCTGGTAAAACGAGACCGGATTCAGTTGTCGTTTCTTCTTTGATAGGTTCTAAAACGATATAATCAGCTAATGGTTTTAACATAAATTTATTTTATTTTTAATTATTTTTAAAATTAGCACTCTCGACTCCTGAATGCTAATTTTGATTTTATTATTAATTTTTTATTTGTCAAGTTGAAATTTGTTGAGGGTGTTGACAAAAATTTCTTTGAAATTTTTACCACTTTATTTATTCCCTCTTTTCTCCTTGCAAAAAACTTTTAAGTTTTAACCAGTCTTTTCTTAATTTGGATTCTTTTTTTTCTTTATATTTTTTAATTTGTCTTTTTAAATCATCTTCTATTTCATCAATACCGGCTTGAACTGTTAAGGCATAAGTTGAAGCTCGTAAAATTTTTCCCGGTACTTTAATATTAACTTCTGTATAAATAACATTTCCTTTTCTATGATGAGTTTCTTTTTTTATTTCTACTTCAATAGGAATGTTTATTTTTTCATCAAGTTTTTCAAGATATTGATCAACAAGACCGCCAATTTTTTCTTGAACATATTTTTTAATTTCTTCATCAACCTCTTCGTTTTTTATTTTATAATTCAAATTCATATTTTTATTTTTTATTATTTATTCGACTTTTTTATTCAAAATTTCCTAAATATTGAATTTCTTCTTCTATTTTTATATCATATTTTTCTAAAACATTTTGTTTGCAAAGTTCGATTAATTGACAAACCTCTTTAGCCGTAGCTTTTCCTAAATTAACAATAAAATTAGCATGCAAGGGAGAAATTTGAGCATCACCAATTTTTTTACCTTTAAGATTACACTGCTCAATTAAATAGCCAACGGGAATTTTATTACCTTTTACTATTTCAGAAGGAATTTTTTGTAATAATTTCAAAGAATCTTTTTCTAAAGGAATATTTTTAAAAACACAGCCAGCTGAAGGATAATTCGGAATTTTATTTTTTCGTTGCTCAATATAATTTAAAATTATTTTTCTTGATGTTTCACTATCGCCTTTCTTTAATTTTAACTGAGCTGATAAAATAATAAGTCCGTTTCTTTTAAAAATACTATGCCGATAACTGAAATTACATTCTTCTTTTTGGAATTCTTTTGTTTTTAATGTATTAGGGTCTAAAGCAATAACTTTTTCTACCGCTTCTCCGATACTCTGTCCATAAGCGCCAGCATTGCCATAAATACTACCACCTATTGCGCCGGGAATGCCTGTTGCCCATTCTAATCCTTGAGCTCCAATTTCTAACGTTTTTGCTAAAAGTTGTGACAAAAGAACGCCTGCGTCAACAGTTATTTCAAAAAAATCTCCCAAATCATTAATTTTTATTTCTGAATTTTTAATTTTTATTACTAATCCATCAAATCCATCATCACTAACTAAAAGATTAGAACCATTGCCTAAAATAAAATAAGGTTTTTGTAATTCTTTGGCTATATCAATAGCCTCTTTTAAATCCTTTGAATTTTTAATTTCACAAAAATACTTAGCTGGTCCACCAATTTTAAAAGTTGTTAATGTTGAAAAATTAACGTTTGATTTAATTTCTAAATTATTATTAGTCATAATAAATATTATTCCGTTTCATTCTGGTCCAGAGTAGTTGACTCCAATTGCTATTTAAGCGAGTGCATAGACTCCGGACCAGAATAAAACCGAATCTTTATTTTTTACAGCTTCTTTGTAACCTCTATTATAAATATAAAAAATAAAAAAATAAAAGTCAAAAAGAAAAACCTGCCTAAAAAGGCAGGCTTTCCACAGCAATTGGACTTTCCTAAACGACTAAACGCTCAGGAAATACACTCACTTCATTATTCTATTATACTCAATAATTTGTTTTTGTCAATTTTTTAATATTACTTTAATTTATTATTAAAAATAATTAATTGCTTTTTTGTCAAGAAAAAATTTGCTTATTATTTTTTGATAAATTAAAATTATAAATATGATTTTAATCATTGGGCTAAACAATAAAGGAAAAGAATTTAATAATACTTATCATAATATTGGAAAAGAATTTGTTTTTTCTTTTGTTGAAAATCAACAATTTAATTCTCTTTCTGAAAATAAAAAATTGAATGCTTTAATTTCTCAAAATAGCAATATTATTTTAGCTGTTCCCCAATGTTTTATGAACGAATCCGGAAGAATTGTAAGAAAATTAATAGATTATTTTTCTGTCCCGCTAGATAATGTTTTAATTGTTCATGATGATACCGATATTTTATTAGGTAATTTCAAATTACAAAAAAATAGAGGAGCAGCAGGACATAAGGGTATAGAATCAATCATTGATAATTTACATTCTAAAAATTTTTGGCGATTAAGAATTGGCGTCCGAAATAATTTTAACAAAGAAACGGCAAGAACTGAAAAAGCCAAAGATTTAGTTTTAAAAAAATTTAGCAAAATTGAAAAAGAAAAAATTTTAGAAATGTTTCCTAAAACTTTTGATGCTATAAATTTATGGATTAAAAAACAAAATAATTAAGTGGATATCTTGTTAATTCTCTTTTTGATTTTTTTGTTTTAAAATTAACCTATGAATAAAGATTATAATAATACTAATAAACCAAACGAACAAATTTTCAAAGGATTGCCACCCCAAAATATTGAAGCTGAACAATCAGTTTTGGGTTGCTTAATAATTGATAAAGAAGCAATTATTAAAGTTGCTGATTTTTTAGAACCAGAAGATTTTTATAAAACAAGTCATCAAAAAATTTATAACGCTATTTTGGATCTATACAACAAACACGAACCTATTGATATTGTTAGCGTCACTAATAAATTAAAAGAAAGAAAACAGTTAAGTGAAATTGGCGGCGCTAGTTATTTAGCTTCTTTAATTAATCTTGTTCCAACCAGTAGCCATGTTGTTAATTATGCTAAAATTGTTCAACAAAAAAGAATTTTACGCAATTTAATTACCACCTCTTATGAAATTAGTGAAATGGCTTGGCAAGAAAATAAAGATATTGAATCATTGCTTGATGAAGCTGAGCATAAACTTTTCCAAATTACTCAAAAATCATTAAAACAAGATTTCTTACCTTTAAAACCAATGCTTTCCAAAGCTTTTGAACGCATAGAAATGCTTCAACAAGGCGAAAAGCAATTTTCAGGTATTCCTACTGGATTTACTGAATTAGATAAAAAATTATTTGGTTTACAACCTTCTGATTTAATTATTTTAGCTGCTCGACCATCATTAGGAAAAACCTCTTTGGCTTTAGATATTGCTCGTTATGCTGCTATCAAAGAGAAAAAAAGTGTTGGTATTTTTAGCTTGGAAATGTCTAAAGAACAAGTGGTTGATCGTTTAATAAGCGCCGAATCCGGCATTGAGCTTTGGCGTATTCGCACTGGAAAATTAAATTCCGAACATTTTGAAGTATTACAACAAGGATTAGATCGTCTTTCTCAAGCGCCAATTTACATTGATGATAATTCTTCTCCTAATATTATGCAGATTCGAACAATGGCACGACGATTACAAGCGGAAAAAGGATTGGATTTAATAGTTATTGATTATCTCCAATTAATTGTCCCGCGCGAAAATTATAATAGCAGTATGGTCCAGCAAATTACTGAAATTTCCCGTGGTCTTAAAGCTTTGGGACGAGAATTAAATATACCCGTTTTAGCTGTTTCTCAACTTTCACGAGCCGTTGAACAACGTGATTCAAAAATACCTAAACTTTCTGATTTGCGTGAATCGGGCTCTATTGAACAAGACGCTGATGTTGTTTTGTTTATTTATCGTAAAGATCGCGATAAATTAGAATCTGAATTAAATGAAGAAGAAAAAAATACCGCGGAAATTATTATTTCCAAACATCGTAATGGCCCATTAGGAACTGTCAAAATCAAATTTATACCCGAATTAACAACATTTAGAAACATTGACGAAACCTTTAATGAAGAAGCAGATGAAACTGATTTTGGTTGGTCAATTGTAGAATAAACTAAAATATATGTATCCTTTATCTATTAAAAATCTTATTGAAGTTATTTCTCGACTCCCTTCTATTGGCAAAAGACAGGCTTTTCGTTTAGTTTTTTATTTAATTCGCCACAACGAAATTCGTCACGAATTAATTTTAAAATTAAATGACTTAAATAAAAATATAAAAATTTGCCATCAATGTTTTTTACCTTTTGAAGGAGCAAATAATTTATGTGATATTTGCAACAATCCCAAACGTCTTTCTAATATTATTTGTATTGTTGAAAAAGAAATTGATGTTTTTTCTATTGAACAAACTCGCCTTTTCTCTGGTACTTATCATATTTTAGGGCATTTAATAAATCCATCTGATATTAATAGTTATAATACTCTGCGACTTGATGTTTTAGAAAAAAGGATTAAAAATTTACCAGAAAAAATAGCCGAAGAAATTATTATTGCCGTTAATCCAACAACCGAAGGAGACCTAACGGCAATGTATCTTGAAAGAAAATTAAAAAATTTAGCTAAAAAAATTACCCGAATTGGACGAGGTATTCCAACTGGCGGAGAAATTGAATTTGCTGATGAAGAAACAATTAAAAATTCTCTTTTTAATCGGCGTTAAAATGTCATAATGCTATTATTAAAAAATAAAAATCTCTCTTTTTGAAAAGAGAGATTTTTTATTTTATTTTATTTATTTTTACTTCGGAATACCACTGACGATGACCTTTGGTTTTGCGATAACGAGTTTTGTTGTGGTAACGAAAAACTATTACTTTTCGTAAACGACCAACCTTTGTAATTTCTCCTTCAACAATATAATTTTTTAAATACGGCTTACCAATTTCAATGTTTCTTTCATTTTCAACCAAAAGAACGTGATCGAAATTAATCTTATCGCCCTCTTTTCCTTCTAATTTTTCAACTTTTATTTTATCCCCTTCTTTGATTAAATATTGCTTTCCTCCTGTTTCAATAATTGATAACATATAATTTTATATTAGAAAATTATTTTATTTTGTCAATTAAAATAATATTAAACAAAATTCAGCTAATTTTTCTATTTTTCTTTAACAAAAGGTTTGTTTTTAAAATACAAACTAAAATAATTTAAAAAATAATAAATACTAGTTTTAAAATAACCATCTTTTTGAAAACGACGGCTAGAAGAAAAAATTTTCATTTTTGAATTAAAAACTACTTTTCCTATTTTAGCTAAGCGAAAAGCTGTTAGAGAATCCTCTCCCCAAAATTTAACAGATGTATCAAAACCTTCAATTTTTTCTAAAGCTGATTTTCTAATTAAAGAATTACCTCCGATTATTAAAGCGGCTGGTTTTTTAAAAAAAAGATTTAAAGTTTTTGGAGCCAAAGGATAAAAAACTAATTGGAAAAACAAAGAAATATTACGAAAAATTGGATTGGCATCAAAATAATCACATGGTCCAGAAACGGCAATAGTTTTTAAATCTTCAAAAAAAAGAGAAGCATTTTTAAGCCAATCAACAGGTAATTGACAATCAGCATCAATACAACAAATGATTTCTCCTTCAGCGCTTAAAAACCCTCTTTGTCGCGCATACGTTAACCCTTGCTTCTCCTCTTTAACAATTTTATCAACCCCAAATTTTTTAGCTATTTCTACTGTTTTATCAACACAATTATTATCTATTATTATTATTTCAAAATCATTACGAGGATAATTTAATTTATTAATTGACTCTAACAACAAAGGAAGATTTTTTTCTTCGTTATAACAAGGAATAGCAAGAGAAAACTTCATATTTTTAGAGCGGGTGACCGGATTTGGACCGGCGATCTTCTCCTTGGAAGGGAGACGTGTTGCCACTACACCACACCCGCAAGATATTATTATTTTAACAATTCTTTATTTTTTGACAATATTTTTTAGAAAAGTTTTTCGATGAACTTTACTAATACCATTTTTTTTAATTAATAAAAAATGCTTTTTTGTCCCATAGCCCTTATGGTCAGTAAAACAATAATTAATTTTTTTATCCATTCTTATCATATATAAATCTCTTTTAACCTTAGCATAAATGGAAGCAGCAGAAATAAAAGGAACTTTATCATCACCTCGAATAATTGTTTTTTGCTTATATTTTTCTGGCGCTTTTAATCCTCCATCTAATAATACTAAATCTATTTTTTTATCAATTTTTTTTAATAATCGCTTCACTCCTTCTTTTAATGATTTACTCATTCCGTATTTATCAATAAAATTATTACTAATAAATACACAGTAAAAATTTAAATCAGAATCTTTAAACTTTTTATACCATAAAAGACGTTGGTTAAATGTTAGTTTTTTCGAATCTTTAACTCTTGTTAGAAATTTTTTATTTTTATTATTCAAATAACCAGCCGCTGCTCCTAAAACTAATGGTCCAGCTATAGCGCCACGTCCCACTTCATCAATGCCTACAATAAATTTGTCATTTTTCTTTTTTCTATTTTTAATCATTTGTTTTATCTATAATTAATTATTTATTATAAATTATTTTTATATTCTGTGAAATTTTTTAATTTCTATCAATTATTAAATTTTTGTCGATTAATAATAAATCCATTCTAATAATATATAAATTATAATGAGTGGCGGCGAAATTTTTTTAAAATTTCGCCGCCACTTTTTTTAGTGTCATCCTGAGGGCGAAGCCCCTGCCTACCGGC
>JAAZHW010000069.1 GCA_012510515.1 Parcubacteria group bacterium | reverse complement strand
TTGAAAGCAATATCTTTAAGTATTTGTAGCTGATCGACTCTATCAGCACCCCACTCTTTTGCCCCTTCCCAGAAATACTGATAACTCCAGAGTTTAAACTGCTCTTGCAAAAATGCTTTGGCGTTTTTATTGATAAAGAAATCTACTTCACTTTGTTTTTCAAAAACTCTAAAAGCGCGTTCTAATTGTTCTTCCGTAATCGCAATGCCTTTTTTCTTGATAGCTTTTAATATCTCGTCTTGCTTCGTTTTTGCACCTCTTTCGGAATATAAAACATCAAAAATAATTGTGTCATCCTCGCGAATTCTGCTTAACTCAAAGACGAGCGAGCGTTTTTCGTTTGCTTTTTTGGATTCAATCTTTGAAGCGTCAAGATAGAATTTAAGTGAATCGAATTCCACTGGCAAACTTCTAAAAATCCTGTCAGTTTTGACATAGTAAAGTATCTGTGTTTTCCAAAAAAGAATGACATCTTTTTCATCGGTATAAACCTTTTCGTAGATATTGTTGTGAAATGATGTTGAATTGAAATAAATTGAGCCGCTTTCTGTAAAATAGCGATTAAAAAAGGAATAGAGCTTGTCAAAAAGTTCATCTCTAAAAGAAGGATATTTTTCAAGTGCTTTTTCGATATCTTCCTTAAGGAGTTGTTCGATCTTGCGGTAGTAATTTGATTTTATCTTCATCAAATTAACAAAGCCACCTTTGCCTTCAACTTTGGCGCCAATAAATACATCTTGTAGTGTTTTGTAGAATTTTTGTTCTTTGGTCATATTCTTACCTTATTAAATCTTCCAAGCCAACGCCCAACGCTTTGGCAATTTTTTGGACCATATTAATAGTTGGTTTTGTATTCCGCCCGATTCAATCTTAATAAATAATGGTTTATAGATAACATCGGCTAATTTTGAGAGCCGATCTTGAAAAATGCCTAATTTATTGCAATATTTCTTTATATTTTCCGCTATTGTAGATTTATTGTATAACTTCATTGTAATATATAACTATAATTAAAGTAATAGCGATTAATATTCCTTAATCTATTATTATGTTATCAAAAAATAATGGTTTAGTAAATACAATTCAAACAGGGATTTCTTTGTCGTTGCCCGCCCGAGCGAATATCAAAAGTCAGCATCCAGCCCCGAAAGAGTCGCCAAAGGCGACTCTACAGGGTAAAATTTTCACAGAAAAAAGTTCGCCCCAAAAAATTTATTTCATAAATTTAACGGGGTAAAGATTTTTTCAGGACAGACAGTAAACTTTATAATTGGCTGCGGGACTTGGATTCGAACCAAGATACCATGCTCCAGAGGCATGTGTCCTACCATTAGACGACCCCGCAAAATAAAATTAAATTTTAAAAGCAGTAGCTCTTAAAATTATTTAATAAATTTATTTTTTATAAATAAAATATTAAAAATTTTTTAAATTAATTTAATTTATAATCTTAAATATTTTCTAATAGCTACTGCGCTCGAAATGGTAGTTAATATTAAACCCACTAATAACTGAATACCAAAAAGATAAAAGAAATGACTCCAAAAATAAGAAACAATATTAAATTCTGGAATAAAATTATTAAATGACGGCGCTATGGAATACATTAATGGAATTAAAATAATCATCGCCAAAATTGAAGCCGCTAAAGCAATAATAAATCCTTGAATAACATATGGCCCTCGAATAAGAGAACTTGTTGCTCCTACCAATCTCATAATACCAATTGATTCTCGATTAGAATAAATAGCTATACGAATAGTATTAAACGTTATCAAAAATACTACCAAAGCTAAAACCAAAGCTAAAACCAAACCACCTTTTTTAACAGTATCGGTAATTTTTATTAATCGGTCAATAATCACTTGATTTTGACTATAATTTATTTTATCAATAAACTCAGGCGAAACTTCTTTTTCTAAATAATTAGCAATTCCTTCATAATTTTGAGGATTTTTTGCTTTAATATTTAAAGCGGCTGATAAAGGATTATAACCCAATTCTTCCAATGATTGTAAAATAACCGGATCATCTTTATGTCTTTCTTTAAAAGTAGCAAGAGCATCATCCTGAGAAATATATTCTACATTTGCCACTTCATTTAATTGTTCTAAATTCTTTTTAATAGCTAAAATTTGATTTTCACTAACATTAGTTTTGAAATAAATACTTATATCTATTTTACTTTCTATACTTTGTATTACAGATGTTGTTGCATTTCCAAAAATAATTAACCCCGAACAAACCAAAAGAGTTAATGTCATTACTACCACCGTTGCACTAGAAAGTAAACCATTTCTTATAAAACTTTGGAAACCAGATTTAATAATGCGAGCTAAAAAAATAAACATAAAAATTTAAATAATAAATTGCCCTTCTTCTTCATCACGAATAATACGACCATTATCCAAAGAAATAACTCTGCTCTTCACCATATCAACTACATTTTTATTGTGAGTAGCTAAAATAACAGTAGTTTTTAATTCATTAATTTTTAAGAGTAATTTTATAATTTCAATTGTATTTATTGGATCTAAATTTCCTGTTGGTTCGTCAGCAATAATTAAATCAGGTTTATTAATTAAAGCTCTCGCAATTGCTACTCGTTGTTTTTCTCCTCCAGACAATTCATGAGGAAAATTAAATATTTTATCTTGAAGACCAACTAATTGAAGCATTTGCGGAACAGTTTTTTTAATTTCTTTCGGAGCAAAACCAGCCGCCTCTAGAGCAAAAGCCACATTTTCGAAAGCAGTTTTATCAGGTAAAAGTTTAAAATCTTGAAAAATCATTCCTATTTGTCTTCTTAATTTTGGATATTCACTATATTTTAAACGACTAATATCTTGCTTTTCAAAAAAAATTCTTCCTTTTGTTGGTCTTTCTTCTCCAATTAAAAGTTTTAAAAGCGTTGATTTACCTGCCCCAGATTTTCCCACAACCGTAACAAATTCTTCTCGCATAATTTTTAAGTTAATATTATCCAAGGCTACTGCATGACTATTATAAACTTTGGAAACATTTTGAAAATTAATAAGTTCTTCGTTCATGTGTTTATTTTAATTATTTCAATAATTAATCATTG
>JAAZHW010000068.1 GCA_012510515.1 Parcubacteria group bacterium | reverse complement strand
GTCGAGTATTTCACTTTTTTTATTTTTATAATTTATTTTGATATCCGCACCAAAAAGAATAACCATCCATTGGCTTTTTGTTTTCGGGTTGGATTTTCTTTATTATCAGACCTTCTTTGCCACATTTAACAATTAATTTTTTATCAAAACAAAAAAATTCTCCTACTTTTTTTTCTGCTAATATTTTTTTATTTTTAAATACATCCGCTTCTAAAATTTTATAAATCTTTTCTTTTCTTTGAAAATAAACATTGGGCCAAACTTCAAAGGCTCGAATTTTTCTCTCAATAACTTCAGCTGATTTTTTAAAATCAATTAAACCATCTTCCTTTTTTATTATTTTAGAATAAGTGGCTTTTTTGTGATTTTGAGGAATTGGTTTAATTTTTCCCCTCAACCATTGAGGCAAAGTTTCAATTAATAATTGAGAAGCTATTTCAATTAGATTTTCTTCTAATTTTTTAAAATTTGAATTTTTAATTTCTAACTCTGCTTTATTTAAAATTGCTCCGTGATCCATTTTTTCATCTACCAACATAATTGTCACCCCCGTTTTTTTATCACCATTTAAAATAGCGGTTTGAATAGGCGAGGGACCACGCCATTTTGGCAAAAGTGAAGGATGAACATTAATTGCACCCTTTGAAGAAATAATCAAATATTCAGCCGGAATGATTTTACCATAACTAGCTATAATAAAAACATCGGGATTTAATTGTTTTATATAACTTAAAAATTCCTCGTTTTCTTTTAATTTTATTGGTTCAATTACTTCTAAACCCCATTTTTTAGCCATTTTTTTGACTTCTGAAGGGCTTTTTTGAAGACCTCGGCCTTTTTTACTTTCGGGAGTAGTAACAACTAAAATAGGGGAAAATCCGGCAAAAACCAAAGATTCTAATATTTTAGCTCCAAAATAAGAAGTACCCCAAAAAATTATTTTATAATTATTTTTATTATCATTTTTCATTTTTATTATTTATTTGATAAATTTTTTTAGCTTTATCAGTAAAAATTATTCCATCTAAATGATCTATTTCGTGTTGAAAAATTCTCGCTAACATATTTTTAGCTTTAATTTTTATTTTTTTATTATTAGAATTAAAGGCCTCTATAATAATTGATTCGTAACGAGAAACAAGACCTACGAAATTAGGAACACTCAAACAACCTTCTTCGGCTAAAATTATTTTTTTAGAATGTTTTAAAATTTTAGGATTAATTAAAACATAAGATTTGTTTTGATATTCGGCAACAAAAAAACGCCAAGGTAAACCAATTTGATTGGCCGATAATCCTACGCCATCATTTTTTTTCATTATTTCTTTCATTTCAGGAATTATTTTTTTTATTTTTAAGTCCAAAGGAATTTCAATTTCTTTAGTTTTTTGACGTAATAATTTTTCTTCTTTTTCATTTTCAACTGTTAATATTTTCATTTCTTGATTTTTTATTTTTTATTATAAAACAATAAATTTAACCTTTTAAGTATAATCTATAAAATTGATTTAGAAAAGATTGGTGGGATCTATTTTTATTTCAACTTCATCGGGTAATAATTTTAAAATGGCATTACGTTTTAAAATAATATCTTTTTCTTGATCATCATCGATTTTTAATCGCCAATAAATTTCTTTAAAATAAAAATTTTTAACCTTAGAAACAGTAGGAAAAATAGGAGAAGAAAGAACGTATTCGTCTTTTTTGAATAAAATGGAAATATTTTTATCTAATATTTGATGAACGTAATCAGCTAATTTATTTAATTGGTCTAATTTTTTTGATTTTATTTTAATCTTTATCATTTGACCAAAGGGAGGATAAAGTGTCTTTTGACGAATTTTAATTTGTTTAAAATAAAAATCTTTTTTAAAAAGTTCGTTGAGCCATTTTTTTTCTGGATTAATGGTTTGAACAAAAATATTTTGACTCTTGTTAGAAAATAAAGTTAAAATTTCTCTTATTTTTTCTTCTGTGGCAAAATCAGGACTAACCAATAATTGTTCAATAGAAGGAATAATAGTAATATTAATTTTTTCTATTAAATCTAAGTATTTTAAAAATAATTCCGTAACAATCAAAACATCAAATTCTCTATTAAGAAATTTTTGAAACATTTCTTTTTCTTGCTTTATATTTTTTAAATAATCAGAATCAAAAATATCTATATTTATGTTAGAAAAATAATTTTTTAAATATTCAGTCATTCTTTGATTACCCAAACCAATAAATTTGATGAGATGACTTTGGCAATTGGGACATATATCAGGCGCAATAATTTTATAACCACAATGATGACAAATTAAAAATTTTTCATTGTTTTTATGATAAACCAAAGCAGCATCACAATAAGGACAACGAAAAATATAGCCGCAATTATTACAAATTAAAGCTGGTGAATGCCCTCGACGATTGTTAAATATAATAACGGTTTTTTTATTATCAATAGTTTTTTTTATTGATTCTAATATCTTAGTGTTTAAAAAATTTTCTTGTTTTAAGGAATTACTTTCAATAATAAATTTGCTATTATTGATTAATAAATCATTAAATTTGTTTAAACTCTGATATTTTTTGTTTTCTAAATTCAAAAATGTTTCAATTGAAGGAGTTGGAGTTGTTATTATCAATTGAGATTGCCATATTTTTTGAAGAGCAAAAGAAACTTTTTTAGCATCATAATGAATTTTTGTTTCTATTGTTTTATGACCAATGTTAGATTCATCAACCAAAATAATCAATCCCAAAGACGAAAAAGGAATAAACAATGACGACCGCTTACCAAAAATAATTTTTATTTCGTTGTTATTAATAGATTCAAAATTTTTAATTGTTTTTTTATTATTTTTATTTTTTAAGATAAAAATTTCTTTTTGCCATTCTATTAAATTATTAAAATAAAATTCCAGTTTAAT
>JAAZHW010000004.1 GCA_012510515.1 Parcubacteria group bacterium | reverse complement strand
GGACAAACCAAAGCAAAATTAGGCAATCCAGAAGCGCGAACGGCTGTTGATACAATTGTTAGTGAAGCATTAAAAGATTTTTTGGATAAAAATCCTAACGATGCTAAAAAAATTTTAGAAAAATGTATATTAGCGTCAAAAGCGAGAAAAGCAGCTAAGGCAGCCAAGGAAATGGTTTTAAGAAAAGGTGTGCTTGAAGGATTGAGTTTACCTGGAAAATTAACGGATTGTTCAACGCGTCATCCAGAAGAAGCAGAACTTTTTATTGTTGAAGGTGATTCAGCTGGTGGTTCGGCTAAACAAGGACGTGACCGTCGTTTTCAAGCGATTTTACCAATTAAAGGAAAAATTTTAAATGTTGAAAAATCACGATTAAATAAAATAATGGAATCTCAAGAAGTTAAATCTATTATTATTGCCTTGGGAACAGCTATTGCCGACGAATTTGATATTGAAAAATTACGTTATCATAAAATTATTATTATGACTGATGCTGATGTTGATGGCGCTCATATTTGTTCTTTGCTTTTAACTTTGTTTTTCCGATTTTTACCAGAAGTAATTGAAAGAGGGAATTTATATATTGCCCAACCTCCTCTTTATCGGATTCAAAAAGGGAAAGAAAAATATTATGCTTACAACGACAAAGAAAAAGAAGAAATATTAAAAAAATTAGGTAACGAAGGAGTAGGAATTCAACGTTATAAGGGTTTGGGCGAAATGAACCCCGAACAATTATGGGAAACAACAATGGATCCAAAAACACGCATTTTGAAACAAGTAACAATTAGTGATGCTGAAGAGGCAGATAAACTCTTTACTATTTTAATGGGCGATGAAGTAGCGCCACGAAAACATTTTATTCAAGTGCATGCTAAAACAGTTAATAATCTTGACATTTAATATCGAAATTTTAATATTATAATAACTTACTATATGTTAGCTAAAATTAAACAATATTTTAAAGAAGTAAAAACCGAATTTAAACACGTTAATTGGTTATCTAAAGAAGAGGCAATTAAATATACATTGCTGGTAATTGGATTTTCTGTTTCAACATCAATTTTTTTAGGACTTTTTGATTTTATTTTCTCTCAAGCTTTGAGCCAATTTATTTTATAAATCATAAATTTAAATTAGAAAATTATTATGGAAAAACAAGAATCAGAAGGAAAAAAGTGGTATGCCATTCATACTTATTCTGGATATGAAGATGCGGTGGCTCGTTATTTAAAGCAACGGGTTGATTCATTGGATATGCATGATAAAATTTTCAACATTATTGTTCCCAAAGAGAAAAAAATAAAGATTAGAAGCGGAAAAAGGTATGTCACTGAAGAAAAAATTTATCCGGGTTATGTTTTAGTAGAAATGATTTTAGATGATGATTCATGGTATGTGGTCAGAAATACTCCAAGAGTTTCAGGATTTATTGGGGCCGATGTTACTAAACCAGCGCCTTTATCTGATGAAGAAGTGCAATTATTACTTAAACGAATTAATATTGAAGAGCCAAAATATAAGATTGATTTTCAAATTGGAGATGCAGTAAAAATTATTGACGGTCCCTTTAGAGATTTTGATGGAAAAATTAAAGAAATTGATGAGTCCACGGCTAAATTAAAAGTTTTGGTAAGTATTTTTGGTCGAGAAACACCGGTGGAACTTGATTTCTTGCAAGTAAAAAAAATATAAAATAAAAAATAAAATAATAAAAATTTATGAAAAAAATAAAATCAACAGTAAAACTTCAAATTCCAGCTACTCAAGCCAATCCCGCGCCACCAGTAGGAACAGCCTTAGGTCCTCAGGGAATAAATATTGGCGAGTTTTGTCAAAAATTTAATGAAGCTACAAAAGATCAAGCGGGAAATATTATTCCAGTAGTAATTACTATTTACGAAGATCGGACATTTGAATTTAAACTAAAAACTCCTCCGGTATCAGATTTATTGAAAAAAGCCGCTAATGTCAGCAAAGGATCTGATAAACCTAATCGTAAAAAAGTGGGAAAAATTAGTAAAGCTCAAGTTAAAGAAATTGCCGAGAAGAAAATGCCTGATTTAAACGCTGATGATATTGAAGCGGCTATAAAAATGGTAGAGGGTACAGCCAGAAATATGGGAATAGAAATTGAAGGTTAATTGTTAAAGTATTTTAATTATTAGTAAATAAAATTTTATGAAACATATTCCTTATGCTCAAATTAATAATTTGGGGAATTTTATTGTTTTTGAAGGAATTAATGGTTCGGGTAAATCTACACAAACTAAATTATTACAGCAAAAATTATTAAACGAAGGAATAAAAAATCAAATTAATCATGAGCCAACTAATGGATTAATTGGCCAATTAACAAGAGAAATGATAGAAAATAAAAAAATAAACATCAATGATTTAGAATTAGATGAATTTTTAGAAAAATTGCAATTAGAAAATTCTATTTCCAAAAATGTTAAATTAATAATTTCTCAATTTAATAAAAAAAATCAAATTAAAAATGAAGAAACCAAAAGGCAATTTTTATTTATTGTTGATAGATATTATGATATCAAAAATAATATAGAGCCGGCTCTAAATAAAAATAAATGGTTAATTGAAGATCGTTATGATATTTCTTGTTATTTACATGGGATAGCTAATGGTTTGGATTTTAATTATTTAACACGCAAGCACAAAGAAATTTTAAAAAATAATTATTTAGGTCCCAATCTAATAATTTTTTATTGGATAAAAACAAACACGGCATTAAAACGTTTAAAAAATTCTAATAAAATTATTGATATATATGAAAACGCTAAAATGTTAAAAAAAATTGAAAAGGCGGCTCGATGGTTATTTGCCTTTCGTTTTGAAACGCCAAAAATTCACCAGCCATTAATAAGAAAATTAAAAATAGAAGGAAAAAATTTAAAAGTAGCTATTATTAATGCCGAACCATCAATTGATGAAGTTTTTGAAGAGACGTGGAAAGTAGTAGAAAAAATAAAATTAAATCATATGTCATCCTGAACCTGCCTACCGGCAGGCAGGCGCAGCCTGCCCGCCGTAGGCGGGTGAAGGATCCTAATATTTTTTAAAAAAGTTGTAATGTGGTAGTGATAATTGGCGGCGAAATTCTAAAAGAATTTCGCCGCTATTAAAATCAGACTAATAAATACGTATTTTAAAAAATTAAAAAATAATTATAATAAAAATTATGATAAAATATAAACCAACAATTGGATTAGAAATACATATGGAAATGAAAACTAATCGAAAAATGTTTTGTGATTGTTTAAATAATCCAGAAGAGAAACATCCTAATTTAAACATTTGCCCGATTTGTTTAGCTCACCCGGGCGCTATGCCTCACCCCAACAAAGAAGCAATGAGAAATGTTATTAAATTAGGATTGGCTCTTAATAGTGAAATAGCGGAAATTGCCAAATTTGATAGAAAAAATTATTTTTATCCCGATTTACCAAAGGGTTATCAAATTTCTCAATATGATAAACCATTTTGTAAAGGAGGTTATTTAGAAATAAGTGATATTGAAAATGATTTATTTATTTTTAAAAAAATAAATATTACCAGAATTCATTTAGAAGAAGACACAGCGCGTTTAATTCAT
>JAAZHW010000003.1 GCA_012510515.1 Parcubacteria group bacterium | reverse complement strand
GCCTAAAAGAGATATTGGATTAGTGGGAATAGCAGGTCCTTTAATAAATTTAGTTATTGCTCTAATTTTTTCTCTTTTGCTTCGTTTAATAAATTTTTTTGATTTTACTCTTACACCAATGAATGAATTTTTCGGTATTATTATTTATTTAAATATTTTATTAGCTGTTTTTAATTTAATACCCATTCCACCTCTTGATGGATCAAGAGTGCTTTATTCTTTTTTGCCTCAAAAGTGGGAAAAATATTATTGGATGTTAGAAAGATATGGAATGATTTTGATAATGCTTTTTGCTTTTTTTGGATTTCAATTGCTCATACCAATAATTGAAGGTTTGTTTTCTTTTTTGGTTGGCTAATTTTAATATTGACATTAAAAATTTTTAGTGCATTAGTTATCCACAGATTTTTGTTGAAGGTAAAATTTAGAAATTTTAAAATTTAATTGAAGCTAATAAAGGTCAATGGCTTTTTAATTTTTATAAAAGATAAAAAAATGAAAAATAAAATTTTAAAAGTTCAAAAACGCGATGGGTCGATTGTTGATTTTGATGAATCAAAAATAAAAGAAGCTATTTTTAAAGCCTTAACATCTACCAAAGAAGGAGGAATAAAAAAAGCTGATATATTAACAAAAAAAGTCGTTGAAATTTTAAACAGACGATTTAAGCAAAATGAAATTCCTCACGTAGAACAAATTCAAGATATCGTTGAAGAGGTTTTAATTTTAGAAGGATTAGCCGAAACAGCTAAGGCTTATATTTTATATCGTGAGCAACGAAGAAGAATTAGAGAATCAACTTCCTTAATTGATGAATCGATTGAAATGGTTGATAAATATATTGGTGAAAACGATTGGCAAGTTCACGAAAATGCCAATATGACTTATTCGCTTCAAGGGTTAAATCAATACATTATTTCTCAAGTAGAAAAAAAATATTGGTTAAATAAAATTTATCCAAAAGAAATTCGGGAAGCGGCTAAAAATGAAGATTTTCATATTCATAATTTAGAAACATTAGCCCCTTATTGTATGGGGTGGGATTTAATGGATTTGCTTTTAAAAGGTTTTGGTGGAGTACCGGGAAAAGTAGAATCTCGGCCAGCAAAACATTTTCGAACGGCTTTGGGTCAATTAGTAAATTTTCTTTTTACCCTTCAAGGGGAAACAGCGGGTGCTAATGCCGTTTCTAATTTTGATACTCTTTTAGCTCCTTTTATTCGTTACGATAATTTAAGTGCCAAAGAAGTAAAGCAAGCTTTGCAAGAATTTTTATTTAATTGTATGGTGCCAACGCGAGTGGGTTTTCAGACACCATTTATAAATGTGAGTTTAGATATTAAACCGCCAAAATTTTTGGCTAATCAATCAGTAATTATTGGTGGTGAACCGCAAAAAGAAAATTATGGTGATTTTCAAGATGAAATGAATTTATTTAATAAAACTTTTTATGAAGTAATGATGGAAGGGGATGCAAAGGGACGACCATTTACTTTTCCCATTCCAACCGTTTCCATAACTGATGATTTTGATTGGGACAATCCTTTTTTAGATTCAATGTGGGAAGCGACAGCAAAATACGGTATCAATTATTTTTCTAATTATGTTAATTCGGATATGAATCCCGAAGATTTTCGTTCTATGTGTTGTCGGTTGCGTTTAGACAATCGCGAGCTTTATAAACGAGGAGGGGGATTATTTGGTTCAGCACCATTAACAGGATCAATTGGCGTTTGCACTATTAATTTGCCACGCATTGGTTATCTTTCTAAAACCAAAAAAGAATATTTTGATCGTTTGGCTTATGTAATGGATTTAGCCAAAGAATCATTAGAGATTAAACGCAAGACATTAGAAAATTTTATTGAAAAAGGATTATATCCTTATACAAAGTTTTATTTATCATCAGTAAAAAATATTCGCAATCAATATTTTGGTAATCATTTTTCTACTATCGGTTTAATTGGAATGAATGAATCTTTGCTTAATTTTTTAAATGAAGATATTTCTACCAAACGAGGAATTAAATTTACTTTGGAAGTACTTGATTTTATGCGCGATCGATTAGTTGATTATCAAAAAGAAACAGGTAATTTATATAATCTTGAAGCTACACCGGGAGAGGGGACAAGTTATCGTCAGGCAAAAATCGATAAAGAAAAATATCCAGACATTATTACTTCGGGAACAAAAGAAGTGCCTTTTTATACTAATTCAACAATGTTGCCGGTAAATTTTACTGATGATATTTTCGAAGCTTTGAAATTACAAAATGATATTCAAACAAAATATACTGGTGGAATCGTAATGCATTTATTTTTAGGCGAATCGTTAAAAAATATAGAAACAACTAAAGATTTAATTAAAACAGTGTGCACAAAATTTAATGTTCCGTACATTACTTTGACGCCAACTTTTTCTATTTGTCCAACTCATGGTTATATTGAAGGCGAACACTTTGTTTGTCCTAAATGTACAATAAAACAACCCTGCGAAGTTTATTCGCGTATAGTTGGATATTTAAGACCGGTAAGTCAATGGAATTTAGGTAAGCAACAGGAATTTAAAGAAAGAAAAGAATTTAAAATAAAAAAACTAACTCCTCAATCTAAAAACTAATTTAATGAAAATTGGAGGATTGCAAAAAACAACTTTAATTGATTATCCTAAAAAAATTGCTTGTACAGTATTTTTGATGGGGTGTAATTTTCGTTGTCATTTTTGTTATTCAGCAGAATTAGTTTTGCCAGAAAAAATTAAAAAGCAACCAGAAATTTCCGAAAAATATTTTTTTAATTTTTTAAAAGAAAGAAGAGAATATTTAGAAGGCGTTGTAATTTGTGGTGGTGAGCCAACTATTCATTCTGATTTGCCAGAATTTTTAACTAAAATTAAAAAAATAGGCTATGATATAAAATTAGATACAAACGGTAGCCATCCTTTAATGCTTCAAAAATTAATTTCTTTAAACTTAATTGATTATATTGCTATGGACATTAAAGCGCCACTAGATGAAAAAAAATATCAAAAAGCAATAGGGGTTAATGTTAATTTAGAAAACATAAAAAAAAGTATTGAAATTATTAAAAATTCATCAATTGATTATGAGTTTCGAACAACAATTGTGCCAACAATTCATAATTTAAATGATATTAAAAAAATGGCTAATGATATTGCTCCAGCTAAAAGATATTATTTACAAAATTTTCGACCAGAAAAAACTTTAGATAAAGAGTTTTTAAAAATTAAACCTTTTCCCGAGAAAGATTTAAAAATAATAGTAGAAGATATTAAAAATTTATTTGAAGATTGTAAGATAAGATAAAAACATTCAGTAAGTTGGCGGCGAAAGCCTTTGGCTTTCGCCGCCATCACGCTAGTTTAACTCAATAACTTCTGACCACGTTCGTTCGCCTAATGTCATTCTGAACGAAGTGAAGAATCCCACGCACAGCAGTGATAGTCGCTTATTAGTTGGCATGGGATCCTTCGGGCTGAAGCCCTCAGGATGACAGTAAAAAACAGCAGTCATTCTGAGCGAAGCGAAGAATCCCATCCACAGCAATGATTGCTGATTATTGCTGAAAGCCGAGGGATCCTTCGCCTGCCTGCCGGTAGGCAGGGGCTGAAGTCCTCAGGATGACAAAATAGAGGCTGTCATTCTGAGCGTTAGCGAAGAATCCTATCCACAGCAATGATTGCTGATTATTGCTGAAAACCATAGGATCCTTCACTACGTTCAGGATGACGTTGAAAAACAATGGCGGCGAAAGATGACAGCGAAATTTTAAAAGAATTTCGCCGCCACCAAATCGCCACCAAATCGCCACCAAATTTATAATCTTTACCCGTATTGAAATTTGTATTTATTGTTTTTTTAAAATAATTTTTATGTTATAATAAGTATATGATATATATTGGCGCTGATCATGGCGGATTTAAATATAAAGAAAAAATAAAAGATTTTTTAAAAAAATCTGCTATTGAATTTGAAGATTTAGGTAATGCTCAATTTGATCCACAAGATGATTTTCCAATTTTTGCTTTTAGAGTCGCCGAAAAAGTAGTAGAAACAAAAGAAAAAGGAATTTTAATTTGTACTAATGGATTAGGCGTAACAATTGCAGCTAATAAAATTAAAGGAGCAAGAGCCGTATTGGCAACAACAAAAAAAGCAGCCAAGCAATCACGCGAACATCTTGATGCTAATATTTTATGTTTGGGCGCCAATACTACTTCAATATTTTTAGCCCAACGAATTATTCACATTTGGTTATCAACAGATTTTATTCCTAAAGAACGTTATCTTCGTCGATTAAAACAAATTGAAAAAAAAGAAAATGCAATTAATTCCAACAATTAATGAACAAAGTTTTGAAGAAATAAAAAAGAAAGTAGCATTGGTAGAAAATTTGGTTGATTTTGTGCAATTTGATATTTCTGACGAAAAATTTACTTCCCATGTTACTTGGAATAATCCAACGGATTTATTAATTTTAAATCCTTATTTAAATTTTGAAATTCATTTAATGGTTGAATCACCAGAAAAAATAATAGAAGATTGGCTAAAAATTCCTAATGTCAAACGAGTCATTGTTCATTTAGAAACCATTAATGAAGAATCTTTTAATCAAATTTTTTCTTTAACTAATAAATATCAAAAACAATTAGGATTAGCAATTGAAAGCAAAACGCCTTGGGAGGCCTTGGTCCCTTATGTTAATAAAATAGACTTTGTTCAGGTGTTAGCCGTATCAGCTGGGCCAGCTGGTCAAGTGTTTGAATTTTCTAATTTAGAAAAAATAAAAAACATTAAAAAAAATTATCCTCATTTAATCGTTGAAGTTGATGGAGGGGTTAATAATGAAACAGCACCGTTGATTAAAATAGCCGGAGCAGATATTATTAATTCGTCATCATATCTTTTTTCTGATTTAACAAAGGTCGAAGAAAAAGTTAAATTTTTAGAAAAAATATAATATAATAAATAAATATTTTATGATTCTCACAGATGAAAAATTAAAAAAATTAGAGGAAATAGCAACTCAATTACGTTGCGATGTTATTGAAATGCTTTTGGAAGCAAAATCAGGTCATTCAGCTGGTTCTTTGGGAATGGCTGATGTTTTTACCGCTTTATATTTTAGTGGTATTTTAAATGTTGATCCTAAAAATCCTAATTGGGAAGATCGTGATCGAGTAATTTTATCTAATGGTCACATTTGTCCTATTCATTATGCAGCTTTAGCCAGGGCAGGATTTTTTCCTGTTGAAGAATTAAAGACATTAAGAAAATTTGGCAGTCGTTTACAGGGTCATCCTCACGCTGGAATTTTGCCGGGTATTGATAATAGTTCAGGTCCATTGTCTCAAGGTTTTTCTATTGCTGTTGGATTGGCTTATGCGGCTAAAATGGATAGAAAAAAATGGCAAGTTTATTGTTTAGTAGGTGATGGCGAGCAACAAGAAGGTCAAACTTGGGAAGCGGCAATGTTTGCTGGTAAACATAAGTTAGATAATTTAACATTTTTAATGGATCGTAATAATATTCAAATTGATGGTTTTACCGAAGACGTAATGCCTTTAGAGCCATTGAAAGAAAAATATGAATCTTTTGGTTGGCATGTTTTAGAAGTAGATGGTCATAATATTGCTGCTGTTATTGAAGCTATTTCTCACGCTAATTCAATTTATGAAAAGCCAGTAATGATAATTTGTCATACTATTCCTGGCAAGGGAGTTGATTTTATGGAATGGAAACCAGAATGGCATGGAAAAGTGCCCAATCAAGAAGAGGCAATGAATGCTCTTAAAAAATTACGTTCTCTTCAAGGTCGGATCCAAAGTGAAGCAGATTAATATTTAAAAATTTTTATCATTTTTAATGGTGGTATTTTTGGCGGTCATTCTGATTGGTGATCATTCTGAGTGTTAATGAAGAATCCTACGTTAACTTGGCTGTCATTCTGAGTGTTAACGAAGCCTGCCTGCCGGTAGGCAGGAATCCCACCCACAGTAAATGATAGCCGCACAGTATTGAAAACCGAGGGATCCTTCACTACGTTCAGGATGACAAAATGAAGGCTGTCATTCTGAGTGAAACGAAGAATCCCATCCACAGTAATGATTGCTGATTATTGCTGAAAACCATGGGATCTTTCACCCGCCTTCGGCGGGCAAGGGTTGAAGCCTGCCCGCCGAAGGCGGGAATCCCATCCACAGCAGTGATAGTCGCACAATGCTGAAAATCCATGGGATCCTTCGAGCTTCGCTCTCAGGATGACATCGGTGAGGTTGTCATTCTGAACGAAGTCTCGCCTACGGCGGGCAGGCCCTCCTACGGCGGGTAGAGAAGGATCCCATTCACAGTAGAAGTTTGTTTATTAATAATTAATAGTAATCATTAAAATAAGACTAATAAATACTTATTTTAAAAAATTATTTATTAAAAGTCGTCAAAAAATAAAAAGTAAAAAATAAAATATGCTCAATAAAAATTTAAAATTAAATCCTAAAATTTTTGATTCAGACGTAGAACAAAAACCAACTCGCGATGGTTATGGAGAAGGTTTAGTTTTAGCTGGTCAAAAAGATTCACGAGTTGTTGCTCTTTGTGCTGATATTTCTGATTCAACTCGTTCAGCAATGTTTCAAAAAGCTTTTCCGGATCGTTTTGTTGAAACTGGAATTGCGGAACAAAATATGATGGGATTAGCCGCTGGAATGGCTTTGGCGGGAAAAATTCCTTTTGTTTCCACTTATGCTGTTTTTTGTCCCGGTCGTAATTGGGATCAAATGCGAGTAAGTGTTTGTTATTCTAATGCTAATGTAAAAATTACTGGTGCTCATGCTGGCGTTTCTGTTGGTCCTGATGGCGCCACTCATCAGGCCCTCGAAGACATTGCTATTACTCGTTGTGTTCCTAATTTAGTAGTTATTGCTCCGTGTGATGCTATTGAAACAAAAAAAGCAACATTAGCCGCAGCTGAGTATGTTGGTCCAGTTTATTTAAGATTTGCTCGGGAAAAAACACCGATTATGACAACCGAAGATACTCCATTTGAAATTGGCAAAGCTTTAATTTTTCGAGATGGAAAAGATGTTGCTATTATTGGTTGTGGTCCTTTGCTTCATAATGCTCTTTTAGCAGCAGAAGAATTAGCCAAAGAAGGAATTGAAGTAATGGTAATAAATAATCACACTATAAAACCAATGGATTCTAAAACAATTATTGAAGCGGCAAAAAAATGTGGCGCAATTGTAACTGTTGAAGACCATCAGATAATGGGCGGAATGGGATCAGCAGTGGCCGAAGTTTTAGCAGCAAATTATCCTGTGCCAATTGAATTTGTTGGAATGAAAGATAGATTTGGTGAATCTGGAGAACCAAATGAATTAATTGAAGCTTTTGGAATGGGAAAAAATGCCATAAAGGAAGCGGTAAAAAAAGTTATTCAGAGGAAAAAATAAATAGTAATTTTAAATATTTTATTTTTGTTATTTTGAGCGTCAGCCCTGCCCGCCGTAGGCGGGCCCGCCTCCGGCGGGCAGGGAATAATCCCATCCACAGCAATAAGTTCCAGTTGTCATTCTGAACGAAGTGAAGAATCCCACGCACAGCAGTGATAGCCGTACAATACTGAAAGCCGAGGGATCCTTCGGGCTGAAGCCCTCAGGATGACAGTAAAAAACAGCAGTCATTATGAACACAGCCTACCTACCGTAAACGGAGCTAATACTCAGTAAAATACTAATTGAGTAAAATAAGTATTTATTAGTCTTATTTTAAAAATATTAAAAGTGCGCATGGGAGGGATCGAACCTCCGACCTCTGTCTTATCAGGACAGCGTTCTACCACTGAACTACATGCGCAAATTTATAAAATTATTTTAAACTTTTTATTATTTTTTTCAAATTAATTAAGAGCTTGGCGTCGACGAAGGTGAAAAGATTGGTGTTAATGTTGGTGAATTTTTAACAGCTGGTGTTTTTGAAGTAGTTGGCAAAATTTCTGAATTAGTAGTATTTTCTAAAATATTCTTTGGTGTTGAAGTAATACCTTCTTCAGTAGTGGTAGCATTTATTATTTCTGAAGTAGTTGTTTCTGATAACGGGCTAGTATTTAATTCTGTACTTGTTTCGCTTTCTAATAATTCTTCTAATTGTTTTTTTAAATCTTCTACGCCAATTAATTTATCTTTAATTTCATTAAAATTTTTTTCATCAAAAACTTCTATTTTAGCAGTAGAAGTAGAAACATCTTGAAAAACAAGATTGATTTGACTCACCACAAAATTTATAAAAAAACTAACAAGTCCTATCAAAGCAATAATTATAATAATTGCTGAAATAACAAAAAGAGCATCCTGATTTTTAATTTTTTTACGATTATATTCTTTCAAATTAAAATAATTTGCAGGGTCGTTTTTTTCTTCTTGTTTATTTTTTTTAGATAATAAAGCCATATTTTATTTTTTAATAAATATTCGCCCTTCACCATTAATAGAAAGTAATTCTTCAGTAGTAATATCAGTTGAAAGATTGGAAATATTAAAACTAGAAAAATCTATAAAATAAGGAAAAGTTTTTAAATCTTCAAGAAATGCTAAAAAATTATTAAAATTTCCTTTTATAGTAAAAGCAAAATTTGCTTGGTCAATATTTTTATCTTTTAAAACTTCCTTTTGTTCTTCAGTTGATTGATCGTCTTTAAACATAAATCCTAATTCTAAATTATTTTTAGTCGCTAATTGATTTAGAGCTTCAGTAAAATCAATTAAACGATTTTTTTCTGGCACTAATTTTTTTATTTGATCAAGATAGGATAGATAAAATTGACTTTCTTTTGTTAGATTAGAATAAGCTTCTGATTCATTTAATAAAGTATAGTAT
>JAAZHW010000067.1 GCA_012510515.1 Parcubacteria group bacterium | reverse complement strand
TTATAGCTATCTTACTACTATCTTACTACTTTTTATATTTTTTTTCCTTTTTATTCATTATTATTCTTGACATTTCTATTATATTATTATCTTTTTCTATAGGCGCCAATATATTATTAGGAGTTTTAAAATGAAAGTCACTTTTAAATATGGAATAGGAGCCTTTACAGGTAAAATAGATAATGCTGTATTTTGGGCTCAAAAGTCAAAATTAGCTAGTTTAATGAGAAAATTCACCTATCCTAAAATTACAACACATAACAAAAAGATAGGTGCAATTGCTAAAAATTTAGGTTTTCTATGGCGAGAATTTACTGATACATATAAATCTGATTTTCGAACATATGCAGATCGCTATTATGTTCAATATGGAACAGAAGGAGATTATGATCCTGCAAGAAGTCCATATGCATTTTGGACTAAGGCCATTTGGGCTTGGGCTAAAGATCGTCCCGATGTAGTCCTAAGTACATTAACCCTTGAAGATTTAAATGTAACTGGAATTGCAATTAGTACAGTTAAAAATTGCGTTCAGAATGGTTACTTAAGGGTAATTGATCAATATGATGATCTAACAGCAGGATTCTAATTGTTTTCTATAATTTAGGTTTAAAATATATGAATGAAAAAAATCAAAAACTTAATCCCACAATTGTTTCGGAAGATTTTCTGGAAAATCTCGCTTCCGAACTTAACAGTATTATTAATGTTCCTATTCTCGATGAAGAACAGGAGAAAAAAATAATTCTAATGTTATTAAAAACATTATTAAAACTTCTTCAAAAATACATATTCTGACCTCTAAGCCCTTGTATTCCACAAGCCCGTTCCAATTTTTTCCCACGGAACGGGTTTTTTTTATGCTACGCATCCTGAAAAAAATCCCCTAATTCCAGTGGAACCCTGGATTAGTAAGATTTTTTTCAGGCTATTTAAATACCATTTTGTTAATTATAATGTTTTACTATTGTTAAAAAAACTTCCTTTTCTAATCATATTATATCTTACCAGCTTTATCTTTTTTTTTAATTTTTTTAATTTGTATTATAAAGCCCCTAATTTAACTTTTATGGCTTTTTAATATTATTTAGATATCTTGTATTACCCGGTTGGTATTTTCTTTATATTTTTGATCTTTTGCGTTCTTTTTTTATATCATGATATCATATCTAATCATTTCCTTTTTTATTCCTATATTTTTTTTTTAATTTTAGTCTATTAAAAGGAAAAAAAGTCTTGACAAATTTCCCTTTATGATTTTTAATAACCTTGAATAAAATTAAGGAGTCAAAAATGAATATTACAACAAGACCTTTTACCAATGATGAAATCACGGCTTTAATTTTAAAGTCAAACACACCCTGGAAGGAAATTTATTTCCTCGCTTTCTATACGGGTTTGCGAATTTCAGATTTAATGTCTTTACCTTGGCAACCTTGGCCTATTTCTTATCCAATTTATGAACAGAAATCTAAAAAAACAAAGTTAATTAATTTTACAGAATTATCTCGTCAATATTGGAATAGTCTTTATAATTATGGGAATAAAAGAGAATATCTTTTCCCATTTCGTGATCCAAGCACTTATAGAAAAGCTATACAACGAGATTGTATTCGTTTTGATATAGACCCCTACAGAATAGCTTTTCATAGTATAAGAAAAACACATGCTGTGTTAACATATAAGCATGGCGGTTTATTGGCAGCTAATGCTACATTGAACCATTCTAATATTAAAATAACACAAAAATATATTGAAAATGCTCTCCGTTTTGATTGTGGTCTGATAATTGATGAACTCTTTACACCTAAAACAAAATAAACAAAGGAGTAAAACATGAATTCGGTGGAAATAAAATTAAATCTTATTATCAAAGAGATAAATCAAATGAAGTCAATCCTTGTAATTTTATTAAAAAGCTCAAATCATGATCTAGATCCTGATATGATCAAATCATTAATCAATCAATCTTATCATGATCAATCTGATCAGAAAGATCATAAAGATGATCTTCAAGATCATGATCTGATCAACTGGTATAGAAATTTTTTGAAAGAGAACGGTGTAGACCC